>JAUXAD010000020.1 GCA_030620045.1 archaeon | reverse complement strand
TCAAGCTTTTGCAGAATGTATGATTGAAGGGGATGCAGAAGGGCGAGTGTTCACTTTTCCTATTCCAACTTATAATATAACTAAGGATTTTGATTGGGATAATCCAGAATATGACAAGATTTGGGAAATGACTGCAAAATATGGGATTCCATATTTTTCTAATTTTATTAATTCAGATATGAAACCAGAAGATGCGAGAAGTATGTGCTGTAGGCTTAGATTAGACAAGACAGAATTAATGAAAAGAGGAGGCGGGCTTTTTGGAAGCAATCCCTTGACAGGTTCAACAGGAGTTGTTACAATAAATATGCCACGGATAGGTTTTACTTCTATGACAGAGGCAGATTTTTTAAACAAGCTTTCAGGATTGATGGAGCTTGCAAAAGAGAGCTTAGAAATGAAAAGAAAAGCACTTGAGAGATTCACAGAAATTGGATTATATCCTTATTCAAAATTTTATTTAAGAAATATTAAAAAAGGGTTTGGGGGATATTGGAAGAATCATTTTTCTACTATAGGTTTGCTGGGTATGAATGAAGCGGTTATGAATTTTATGCCAGGTGAAAATATTGCAACTCCAAAAGGAAAGGAGTTTTCTATTAGAGTATTGGAATTTATGAGGAGAAAATTAGGGGAATATCAAAAGGAAACAGGAAATATTTATAATTTGGAAGCAACTCCTGGAGAGGGAACAGCATATAGGTTTGCTAGAGCAGATAAAAAAAGGTTTGGAAGGATTATTGTGGCAAATGAGCGTGTAGTGAGGGACAATGGGGCTAAACCATATTATACTAACTCAACACAACTTCCTGTGGATTATACAAATGATTTGTTTGAAGCATTAGAATTGCAAGATGATTTGCAGGTGCAGTATACTGGAGGAACTGTTTTTCATACTTTTGTCGGGGAGAGATTGCAAAAAGAGGCGGTAAAAAAAATAGTTAAAAAGATATCGGAAAATTTCAGACTTCCTTATTTTACAATTACTCCAATATTTTCAATATGTCCTGTGCATGGGTATTTGTCTGGAGAACATTTTAAATGCTTAGAATGCGAATCTGAGTGTGAAGTATTTTCTAGAGTGGTAGGATATTTAAGACCTAAAAAACAATGGAATGAAGGAAAACAGGCAGAGTGGGATGACCGGAAAGTATTTGAGATAAATGAGTTAATATAAAGAATGAAAATTATGGGCCTTCAAGAAGCAACTTTAATAGATTATCCAGGGAAAATAGCTTGTACGATATTTCTTTATGGATGTAATTTCAAATGTGGTTTTTGCCATAATCCTGGACTTGTTTTAAAACCAAAAGGGAGGGAATACTCTAGAGAAGAGATATTTGAATTTTTAAAAAAAAGAAAAGAATATCTGGATGGAATTTGCATAACCGGAGGAGAGCCTTTATTGAGTTTAGATTTGGAATTTTTGAGCAGGATTAAAAGACTAGGATATTCAATTAAAATTGATACGAATGGGAGTTTCCCAGAAAAATTGAAAGAAATAATTGAGGGAGAGTTGGTTGACTTTGTTTCAATGGATATTAAATCCCACAAAGATAATTATGACAAGATAACAAATTCAAATGTGGATATTGATAAACTTGAAAAGAGTATGAAATTGGTTTCTGAATTACAAAATTATGAATTTAGAACTACGATTATTGAAGGAATCCATGATATGGAAGAAGTGAAAAAAATTGCTGTTTGGTTGAATGAAATTATAGGGAAGAAACCAAAGAAATTTTGTTTACAAGGTTTTAAAACTCAGAAAAAATTAATTGATGAAAATTTTGAAAAGAAAAAAAATACTTCAGATATTTTTCTTAATGAATTAAAAGAAGAAGTTAAAAATTATTTTGAAGAAGTGGAAGTTAGGGTGTGAGATGATAAAAATACATGTTGTTGGTAGAAATCCAGAAAAAATTCAGAATCTAAAAGATAGGCTAGAGAGATGTGGGGGTGTTTATTCTGAAGAAGACCCTGAACTTATAATTGTTTATGGGGGAGATGGAATGTTTTTGATTGCGGAAAGGGTTTTTCCTGGCGTGCCGAAGATTTTGTTAAAAGGAAGTAAAATAAGTAATAAAGGATATGATATTGATATTGAAGAAGCTATAAAATTGTATATTGAAAAAAAATATTTTGTTGAAGAAATAAAAAAATTAAAGGCTGTGCATGTGGGGTATTTTGAAACCAGAGAATTATTAGCTGTTAATGACATTGTTATTAGAAATTCCTTGCCAACAGAAGCTATAAGATTTAAAATTAAAATTAACGGAGAAGACTTTGGAGAAAATTTTGTTGGAGATGGGGTGGTTGTATCAACTTCGTATGGTTCTGGAGGATATTTTTCTTCAATTACTAATGAAACTTTTAAATCTGGAATTGGTTTGGCATTTAATAATATAACAAAATCAAAAAAGCATATAATTTTAAAAGAAGGGGACAGAATTGAAGTTGAAATAACAAGAGGTCCTGCTGTTTTAGTATCAGATAATAATAGAGATTTTATTAGTATTGAACACAAAGATAAGATTTTTATTGAACAAACAGAAGAAATTGCAAAAAGAATTGTTTTAAGTAAAAAATTTAGTTAATTTTATAAATCTCAGAGGTTCTTTAAAATCATGACACAAAATGATAAAGTCCCTGAATTAACAAATCATGAATTTGAGGATTTTATTAAAGAAGGAGTTGTTCTGATAGATTTTTTTGCAGAATGGTGCATGCCTTGTTTAATGATGTCTCCTGTGATTGATGAGTTAAGTGAAAAGTTTAAAGGAAAAATAAAATTTGGCAAGGTTAATGTTGGAGATAATGAAGAAATTGCGAAAAAATTTAATGTTAGTTCTATTCCGAATTTTACCCTTTTGAAAGATGGAAAAGTTATTGAACAGTTTGTTGGTTCTATTTCTGGTGAGGAATTTGAGGAGAAGTTGAAGGGGTTTTTATAAAACAACAATACTTAAAAAAGAAAGAGGGTTTTATTTATTATGAAGAGGTTAATTGAAGTAGCTAGTTCATTTTGTTTTACACCATGGGGTAAACAAATAATGACTTCCTTTGGTTTGGGGAGATATATTAGTAAACAGATTCCAAAAGAAGGAGAAGGTGTTGTAGTTTATATGTCTAAAAAAGAATTTGAAAAATATGAACAGAGAATGCGAGTAAAAGAGATTGAGAAGAAATTACAATAATTCTTATAAGTCTAATTTGTTAGGTTTTCTTGATGGTTACAAAAAGGGAAGAAAAAGGGCATAGATTAGCAAGTCTTGTTGCTTCTTTAATTGAGAGAACAAATTCTGACAAAAGAGAGGATTATTATGAAACAGTTAGAACAATTGTTGATACATATAAGTTTTATTCATCAGAAGATGTAAGAAATCATCACGGAGGAATCCACCCAAGAAGTGTTAAAAAAATAAAACCTCAGTTGATTAAAGTTGATACTTTTTCTGCTGAAAGCATTGGAAAATTTGTATGCAATGAACTAGAAGATGGACTTGTACGCCCAACATCTGAAAGAAGCAGAAGACATTTCATAGAATATCTTGATAAATATATGAATGAGTTGAAGGAAAAAGTATAATTTTTTAAACTAATTAGACTAATTTTAATCATGGCTCCGTAGCTCAACTCGCAAGCCCACTCAGAATCAAGGGCGATGAGTAGCTTCGTGAACATTGCTCGGCCTGGCAGAGAAAATACAGGCTTCGCAGAATAATTCTATGCATTAACCTTTTAAATATTGAATTGCTCAATGCATCATGGCTCCGTAGCTCAGCCTGGCAGAGCACTGGACTTTTAAAGTAAGTCACTTTTGTGACTTTCGTTTCTCCTTCAGAGAAGAAGAAATCCAGGTGTCGTGGGTTCAAATCCCTCCGGGGCCGCTTTAAATATATTTTCTATTATATAAAAACTTATAAAGTTAAAATAAAAAAGATAGAAATGGTTAAGTCAAAATTATTGCCAACAAGAGCAAAAACAGCTGAAAAAAGAAGATTAGAATTAGGTAATCCTAAATATGCAAAAAAACATGCTATTCATATAAGAAAGGTATATAGGTATGATGGGCTTCCTGAAATAAAACCTACAGATCTTGGTAAACCAGAAAATATAAGATTTTTTAAAGATGGCATTGAAGCTATAGTAAAATTTAGTGCTGATTTTGAGAGTGAAGGAACAAATTATACCTTGTTAGTTCTTGAAGAAAAAAAAACAAATTGTAGATTTTTATTATTAAACAATTTCTGTTGTGTTATTCAGGAAGTTCGTGAATTAGACATTAAGGCAGAATTTAAAATGGAAGAAGCCATTAAAGTATAATGGAAGTAAATTTCGTGGTTTGGGGATTGATTCTTGATATTATTGGAGTTTCAATATTGGTTATGGTGTCTATTTGGAATCCATCATATAGAAAGAGAGATGATTTAAAGTGGTGGAAAAAAAGATATTCTTGGGAGGGGTGGAGACCTATCTTTAAGATACGCCCCCCTTCTGGAAAAGCATATTGGAGAATAAAATTGAATTGTATAGTAACAAGGCGCGGGTTTATACCCCCTAAACACAAAGGGAATATAATCGGCTTTCTATGTATTTTAGTAGGATTCGCATTACAATTAAAGTTTTATTTGTCTTAATAATCCCGGTTTAAAAAGTCGTTCTTGCACAAAAAGTAAATTTAATCATAAGAAAGAGATTTAAATTAAAAGGAAAATTATTCTCCAGGAAAGTCTGGTTTAGGTCTATACTCTGGTCCTGGTTTTTCTAGTTCCTGCATGCAATGCTCTAAGCTATCTGCTGCATTAGGTCGAAGAGTTTTTAGTTCTTCATAATGGGGACGAAGTCTTTCATCGATTTCTGGTCCACGGTTAAGTATTTGACCTGGTCCACTAAAATTTCCGTAATTGAATCCAGTGATTTGGCCAGCTTTAAAAAAGTGTTGTGCTATTCCCCCCAATCCATGTTGGTTGTCCTTCCATTTCTTTGCGATAGATGCAATCTCACTCTCATCTTTAATAGCAACCAGAAGTTCAGTTACTGTCCTATCATCATAAGCAATAGTTGGGAGTTTCTTCAACCATTCAACACTATCTTGTTGTTGATCTGTCTCCCATTCAACATATAATGATGAAATCTTATCGTGAAGTCGCTTTATTTCTTTTGGGTCTGCTGTTCCGCTTGATGCCATGTTATGCAATGTACGGATAACACCTGCTAAAGCATTAAGACCCCATTGAGCATCAACATGATAACTATCAATAACTTTTCCATGAGAGGTTTTTGTTGCCCATTCTTCTGGAGGGGGGCATCCAGCATGACCTGCCACTCTTATTACTTGTCCATATGTTTTAGGTTGCCTCTCACCTTTTACAGGATATTTTCTATTATGAAGTTCTGTAGCAACTTCCAAAGGTAAACCTTTTCCATTTTCTGCGTTAGCCATCCAATAATACCAAGCCCTTGAAAAATTCCAATCAGCAAGTTGTCCAGTTAAAGTATATGGTACCTCTCCTCTTGACCTTTCACCTTCTACAACTTCTACTCCTGCCTCCTCAAGCTCTTTAAGAATGTGTAAATCTGCTTTTGTTTCTCCTGCTAAATTTTTCATTTTATCATCATTCTCAGAATTAGGCTTCTGAAGTGCCATCCCTCTCTAAAATATTATAAGATGTATCTTTTAAGTATTTCTATACTCTACTGGTTATTTATTATTCTGTTTAATAAGTAGCTTCCTTTTTTGACTTTTTCAACAAAACCCCTAAAAAAGAAAGTTTTATAAATAAAAAATCATTATTTTTTATTATTGAATAGTTGTTAAAGTCTAATCTATGTGTTAAGACCACTTAGCAATTTATATTAAAATGCATATTCTCCAACCAAAACATTCTAAACTTAGTGAAAAAGAGTCTGAAAAACTTTTGTCAGACTTAAATATTTCTAAAGCTCAATTACCAAAAATCCTCTCAACTGACCCAGCTTTGCCAGAAGGATGTGTTGTTGGAGATGTAATCAGAATAGAAAGAAAAGAGGAAGATAAAGTCAATATTTATTTTAGGGTTGTAGTATAAAAATGAAAACTAATCAACATTTAATTTCAAAAAAATATTTAGAAGAGCATTCGCTAGTTGAATCTAATATTACTTCTTTTAATGAATTTATTGAACATAGAATGCAGAAAATTGTTGATGAAATCTCCGAAAGTATTAATAATGAAGAATTTGAAATTTCTCTTGGAAAAATAAAAGTTGGAAATCCGAAAATTATTGAAGCTGATGGAAGCTCTTCTTTGATTATGCCTTATGAAGCAAGACTAAGAAATTTAACTTATTCTGCTCCAGTCACTCTTGAATTAACTGTGAAAAAAGATGATCAGGTTGATTCAGAAATTGTGGAGATTGGAAAAATTCCGATTATGGTAAAAAGTGATGTGTGTAATACTTATGGAATGTCAAAAGATAAATTGATTGAAAATTATAACGATCCTTTAGATCCTGGAGGTTATTTTATAATTAATGGAAATGAAAGAGTTATGATTATGGCAGAAGACCTTGCAGAAAATCAGCCGTTTATTGAGACAGATAGTAAGGGGAATTTAACATTGAGGTTGTTTTCGTTAAGAGGGACATATAGAATTCCTATAATCGTTTCAGAAAATAAAGAGGGATTATTTGAAGTTTCATTTAGCAGATTTAAAGATTTGCCAGCAATAGTAATTCTAAAAGCATTGGGTTTGACAAAAGAATCAGATATTGCAAAATATATTGGAAAAGAAACAGATAGTGTTATTGTTAATCTTTATGAGTTTGTAAATTTAGCAACCAAAGAAGATGCGATGATGTATATTGCTGAAAAAACGAACTTACAAGGAACAAAAAAAGAAATTCTTGATAGGGTAAAACAAAGAGTTGATTCTTATTTGTTTCCACATATTGGGCAAAAAAGAGAAGATAGAATAAAAAAAGCTGTGACTTTATGTAAGTTGATAAAACAGTTTTTAATCTCAAAAGAAAATCCTGAATTGAAAACAGACAAAGACCATTATGCAAACAAAAGAGTTAGACTTTCAGGAGATTTATTGGCTACTTTATTTAGAGTGAATTTAGGAATTTTAATTAGAGATGTTCAATACTCATTACAAAAATCTTCTAAAAGAAGAAAATTCTTTTCTATTAAAATAATTGCGAAATCTACTTTATTTTCTCATAGAGTTGAATCAGCAATTGCGACAGGGAGCTGGACTGGTGAGAGAAGTGGTATCACACAAAATATGGATAAAACAAATTACTTGGCGATAATTTCCCAATTACAGAGGGTTTCAAGTATGCTGCCTTCTGAACAAGAAAATTTTATGGCAAGAACACTTCACCCTACTCATTATGGAAGGTTTTGTCCTATAGAAACTCCAGAAGGAACAGAAATTGGTTTAAGGAAGAACCTTGCTCTTTTGAGTAAAGTATCTACTAGAGTAAATTTCGATGAAAATAAATTCTTAAAAAATTTAGAAGGAAAAGGGCTTGACGAAGAAGGAATTGTGGGAAAAGAGGTTTTTTTTAATGGAAGATTTATTGGAAGTGTGAATGAACCAGAAGGATTTGTTAAGAAAATAAGAGATGAGAGAAGAGAAGGTGGGCTTCCAATCCAAATGAATATTAGAAATGATGATAATTTTGGGGCGGTTTTAATTTCAACAGAACCAGGAAGGGTTTTAAGACCTTTAATAATTATTGAAAATGGAAATCCCAAATTAAAAAATGAGCATTTAATTCAATTAGAACAAGGGGAATTGAAATGGAACGATTTGATAAAACAAGGAGTAATTGAATATCTTGATGCAGCTGAAGAAGAGAATGCTCTGATTGCATTATATGAAGAAGAAGTAACTCCAAAACACACTCATCTTGAAATAGATACAATAGATTTGTTTGGGGCTGTGACAAGTCTTGTACCTTATGGAAATCATGATCAAAGTTCAAGATTAAACAGGGGGAGTAAAACACAAAAACAATCTTTAGGATTATATGCTGCTAATTATCTATGCCGGCTTGATACTGATGTAAGTATTCTCCAATACCCTCAGAAACCGATTGTAAGAAGTTTTGTTTATGATACCTTGAACACTTATCCTGCTGGACAAAATTTAACAGTTGCGATTATGACTTATGAAGGATATAATATGGAAGACGCCTTAGTGTTCAATAAAGGAAGTTTAGACAGGGGTGTAGGAAGGAGTTTTTATTTTAGGCCTTATTCTGCAGTAGAAATGAATTATGCTGGTGGGTTAAAAGATGAAATTTCTATTCCTGAAAAAGATACTTCTGGATATAAAATGGAAGAAAGTTATAAGCACTTGGAAAATGATGGTGTTGTTTATCCTGAATCAGAAATCAATGAGGGAGAAGTTTTAATTGGTAAAACATCTCCTCCAAAATTCTTATCAGAAGCAAGGGAAATTTCAGTAAGAACGAAAAAGGAATCAAGTAGAACTATGAGGCAGGAAGAAAAAGGAGTTGTTGATTCAGTATTTATAACAGAAGATGATGAAGGAAATAAAATTGTCCAAGTTAAGACAAGGGACCAAAGAGTTCCTGAATTAGGAGATAAATTTGCCACAGCTCATGGCCAAAAAGGAGTTATTGGTATGATTGCGCCTGAAGAAGACATCCCCTTTACTTCAAAGGGAATTAGACCAGATGTAATATTTAATCCACACGGTTTACCAAGTAGGATGACTGTTGGGTATTTATTGGAATTATTGGCAGGCAAGGTTGGATGTTTAAAGGGAGAAGTAATTGATGGGACTTCTTTCTCTGGAGTAAGCAAAAAAGAATTAGAAACTCAATTGAAAGGTTTAGGATTTAGATACGATGGGAAAGAAACAATGTATAATGGGATTACTGGGAAAAGGATGACTGCAAGAATATTCATTGGAAACTTGTATTATTTAAAATTGAAATATATGGTTGGTAATAAATTGCATGGAAGAGCTTCTGGAAAAGTTGCATTATTAACAAGACAACCTATTGAGGGCAGGTCAAGAGGAGGAGCATTAAGACTTGGAGAAATGGAGCAGCAAGCATTAGTTGCCCACGGAGCATCATTATTGTTAAAAGAAAGATATGACTCTGATAAAGTTGTATTGCCTATCTGTCTAAAATGTGGGAGTATTGGAATAGATGACAATATAAGAAATAAAGTTATGTGCCCGATTTGTAACAGCGAGGAGATTGAATCTGTTGAAATTTCATATGCATTCAAATTGTTATTAGAAGAATTGCAAGGATTACATATTCATACAAATTTTAAATTGAAGAATAAATATGAGTAAGATGGAACCAATAAGAAAAAAAGTTGAAGAAGTGAGATTTTCTTTGCTTAATCCTAATCAGATTAAAAAAATTTCGGTTGCAAAAATAGTAACTCCTGAATTATATAATATTGATGGATATCCTGTAGATGGTGGTTTAATGGATTTAAGACTTGGAGCAATAGATCCTGGGGTAAGATGTAGAACTTGTGGTGGAAGGCTTAAAGAATGTTTGGGCCATCCTGGGAGTATTGATTTAGCAAGACCCATAATGCATTTAAAATATATTCCTTTAGTTGAATTAGGATTAAGATGTTTTTGCCATGAATGTAAAAAATTAATGATTGCTGATAAAGATTTGGAAAAGTATTCTCCAAGTCAAAGAGCAAAAAAAGCAAAGAATGCTAAAAAATGTCCTCATTGCGGAGTCATTCATGAAAAAGTTAAATTGGACAAACCAACAAGTTTTTACATCGGGAAAACAAGATTATTTCCTATAGAAATTAGAGAAAGATTAGTGAATATTCCTAATGAAGAATTAGAAAAAATTGGAATAAACACTGAAAGTTGTAGACCAGAATGGGCTATTTTAACTTCCCTTCTAGTTCCACCTGTAACTATAAGACCAAGTATTATTTTAGAATCAGGAGAAAGAAGTGAAGATGATTTAACGCATAAACTTTCTGATATTATAAGGGCAAATCAAAGACTTTGGGAAAATTTAAATGCAGGAGCTCCTGAAGTTATTATTGAAGATTTATGGGACTTACTGCAATTTCATATTACAACTTTTTTTGATAACACTGTGGCGAGAATTCCGCCTGCAAGACACAGAAGCGGACAGCCATTAAAAACAATTACAGAAAGAATCAAAGGTAAAGAAGGAAGAATCAGGAAAAATCTTGCTGGTAAAAGAGTTAATTATTCTGGAAGGACTGTAATTTCTCCAGACCCTTTTATTGAAATCAATGAAGTTGGTATTCCTTATGAAATTGCTACAGTAGTTACAGTTGCTGAAACTGTTACTGATTTAAATATTGAAAAATTAAAAAAATTAGTAGAAAAAGGGGAGGAATATCCTGGAGCAAATTACATTATAAGACCAGATGGAAAAAGAAAGAAAATTACTCCAGAACTTAAAGAAGAAATTGTCAGTGAACTCTCTCCTGGCTATAAAGTTGAAAGGCATTTGCAGAATGGAGATATTGTTTTATTCAATAGACATCCAAGTTTGCGTAGAGAAAATTTGATGGCTCATTTTGTTAAAATTCTGCCTGGAAGAACATTTAGATTGCATCCAGCTGCAGCATCTCCTTATAATGCTGATTATGATGGAGATGAAATGAATATTCATTCGCCTCAAACAGAGGAGGCAAGAGCAGAAGCGAAAATACTTCTTGATGTTAAAAAGAATTTAATTTCTCCAAAAAATAATACAAATCTTATAGGATGTATTGGAGATGCGACTACTGGAAATTATTTATTGGGATTGGGGGAATTTTCAAGAGATTATGCAAATCAAATACTTTATCAATCAGGAATTGATAGCCAAATATCAAAAAAAACTATTTCAGGAACAGAAATATTTTCTGAAATATTGCCGAAAGTTAATTTCTCAAATGATTCTATTAAAATCAAAGAAGGGAAGATTATTCAAGGAAAATTAGATAAAACTAGTTTTGGCAATGAAAATGGAGAATTGGTTAAAGAGTTGGATAAGGTTGTTGGAGGAGATAAAACTTTCAAAATAATAAAAAAAGCTTTCAGATTAGGTTTGAACTATCTTTCTGATAGGGGAATAACCATTTCTGTTGAGGATTTAGATTTAGATGAGAAAGTAGTTCGCTCTGGAGAAGAGATTATTAGAAAAGCTGAAAAAAGAACAAATGAATTAATTGACTCGTATAATGAAGGAACTCTTGAAAGAATTCCAGGCAAAACAAAAGAAGAATCAAGAGAAATAAAAATACTTCAAGTTTTGAATGAAGTTAGAACAAAAATAGGAGAGATGGTAAAAAAAGAATTTCCTGAAAATAATCCTGTAAGTCATATGATTAAAGCTGGTGGTGGTGGAAACATTTTGAATATTACGCAAATGGCTTGCTGCGTTGGCCAGCAGGCTTTGTGGGCCAAAAGAATTGATATTGGTTATACTAAAAGAACTTTATCATTTTTTAAGCAAGGGGATTTATCTCCCATGTCTAGGGGATTTATTACAAGTTCGTTCATAAAAGGATTAAGACCTGATGAGTTTTTCCTTGGAGCAATTACAGGAAGAGATTCATTAATGGATACTGCATTAAGAACTCCAAAATCTGGTTATTTATACAGAAGATTGGCAAATGCTCTTCAAGATTTAAGAGCTGAATATGATGGGACAATAAGAGATAGCAATAATAGTATTATACAATACAAATATGGAGATGATGGAATAGATGTTTCAAAGCTTCATTCAAAAGGAAAGTTAAATCCTGGAGAAGCTATTGGGATTATTACTGCTCAATCTTTCGGAGAACCTTCAACACAAATGGCATTAAATGTATTTCACTTTGCAGGTGTGCAAGAAATGCAGATTACAATGGGTTTGCCTCGGTTGATAGAGATATTTGATGCAAGAAAAAAACCTTCCTCTCCCAAAATGGAAATTTATTTGAGCAAAGAACATAATAATGAAAAGGATGCTAAAATTTTTGCTGAAAAAATAAAAGAAGTCACATTGAGAGAAATAGCCTCGGAGATTAATTTAGATTTTAGTAATAAAAATATTGAGATAAAAGTTGACAAAAAAGGATTAAAACAAACTCATACTTCAATCAAGAAAGTTGTTGAAAAACTTAATGACTTGAAATTTAGTGCTAAAGAAAAAACAGATTCAATAATTTTAAATGCGTCTGAATTAAGTTTTAAAGAAATATATCAACTTAAAGAAAAGCTAAAGAAAACAATAATTTCTGGCGTTAAAGAAGTAAAGCAAGTTTTGATTGTTAAAAAAGAAAAGAATTTTGCGATAATAACTTTAGGATCAAATTTAAAGGAAATAATTAATTTGAAAGAAGCTAACAAAGGTCGAATAATTTCAAATGATTTGCATGAAGTTGCAGGGGTGTTTGGAATTGAAGCAGCAAGACAATTAATAATTAATGAAATTTATAATGTGATTAATACTCAGGGATTGAATATTGACATAAGGCATCTTAAATTAGTTGCAGACGCAATGACAAATACTGGAGAAGTTAAGGGTGTTACAAGAATGGGAATTATTGCGCAAAAATCATCAATATTAGCGAGGGCGACTTTTGAGACTCCAGGAAAACAATTTGTGAATGCTACGATAAAAGGAAGCGGAGATAAATTGACTAGTGTTATAGAAAACATTATACTTAATCAACCAGTTCCTATTGGTACTGGACTTCCAGGACTTCTTGTTAAAGTTGTAGGACCTTTGACAAAAAAAGAAGAAGAGAAAAAAGTTGCAAAGACAAAAGTTGTTGAGAGGGTTAATAAATAATTCTCATTAGAAACTTTTATAAAACAGATATATCTACAAATTTTATAATATGGTGAACACTATTGATATGCAAGACATGAGATATTTGAATTTATTTGGAAAAATTACAAGAGTGAACACAAGATTCTGTTTTAAATATAATGAAGCAATCGTATTTTGTGTGCCAAAGCCATTAATACCGAGAGCTATTGGAGGGAGGGGGAGAAATATAAAACAGATAAGTGAAATTCTTAGGAAAAGAATAAAGATTATTCCAAGTCCTCGAGGAATTCAAGATGTAAAGGGGTTTATTGGAGCAATTGTTAAACCAGTTACATTCCAAGACTTAGAAATTAAAGATAATGAAGTAATACTTACTGCCGGACGTCAAAGCAAGGCAGCGTTGATTGGAAGAAACAAAAGAAGATTTCTAGAAATGCAAAAAATTGTGAAAGATTATTTTGGGAAGGAGTTTAGGATTATTTGATTACCAAAAATTTAAAAACTATTTCTATCAACAATATTTATGGGATTAAAAAGCGCGATAAAACAAATCAAAAATAGAAAAAAGTTTAGATGGAAAGATAGAAAATATAAAGTTAGAACTCTTGGTCTTTATGCTAAATCTGATCCTTTAGAAGGAGCTAATCAGGCGAAAGGAATTGTTTTGCAGAAAGTTCAAAAAGAAGCTAAACAGCCAAATTCTGCAATGAGGAAATGCTGCAAAGTTCAGCTTACAAAAAACGGCAAACAAGTAACTGCTTTTATTCCTGGAAATCTTGCACAGAAATTTATTGATGAGCATGATGAAGTTATGATTCAAAGAATTGGCGGGAAGCAAGGCAGAAGCAAGGGAGATATTCCTGGAGTTAGATTTCAAGTTATTCAAGTAAATGATCAACCCTTGCACAGGCTTGCTAAAGGAAAGATTGAGAAGGGAAGAAGATGAGTTTGAGATTGGTAGAACAGTTTAATAAAACTAGAGTTTTAAGCTTAGAAGAATGGGGGGATCAACTTCCACCAGATGCAAGTGTATTTGATTTTCCTGTTACAGAAGGATATGTTCTTTTACTTTCAGATGATACTAAAGGAAGGTACAGTGTTGCAGTCATAAATAGTCCGATACTCCCTACAGAAGTCAGCAATGATGATATTGTTTTTCGCTCAAGGGATGAAAAGGAAACCAAGGATAAATTTGAGGATTATAAAAATGCCTAAAGAAATATTAGAAGAAAAAACTCGTGTTTGGGAAGGATTAAGTGAATATGAAATTAGTTCAGATGATTTTTTGGATAGTGTAGATGGAGAGATGGAAGGAAATGTGAATATATTAAGAAGAATGCAAGTAAATCAATATTTTGTTGTTGCGAGAATGATTGGTGGAACAGATACATGCTATTTTCAAAGAATTATAACAGAATTAAATGAAGAAGGATTAGACATTGGAAAAGGTGATGCAGAGTATGGATATAAAATGCCCTTGTCAAAAAATGGAAAAACTGGAAGAGAATTAATAATATTTAGGAGACATAAATAAATGGAATATAAATTAACTACAACAACAGATCCTGATAGAGGAAAATATTTAGAAATAACTACTGATGAAGATGGAACAAATGTTGAGATTATTGCATTTGGTCCTCATGGAATTGAAGAAGTTATTACAGAGGATTTAATTAAAAGTTGGGGCAAAGCTAAATGACAGAACAAAAAATAATTCCGCAGTTTAAAATATTTGATTTATATGATATGAGTAATATAAATGTGGAGGACCCTGGATTAAAAGATGTAATAAATCTTAAGCCAAAATTGATTTTGAAAAGTCATGGAAGGAATTTTCAGAAATTTGGACAGACTAAAGTAAATATTGTTGAAAGATTGATAAACAAAATTTCTGTTGCAGGGCATAGAGGTAAAAAACATAAAATTGGGTTTGGACATGTGACTGGAAAATATTCAAAAAATGCGAAAATTGTTTTAGAGGCGTTTAAATTAATAGAGCAAAAAACTCAAAAAAATCCTGTTGAGGTTTTGGTTAAAGCAATTGAGAATTCTGCACCAAGAGACGAGATTACTGTTATTGAATATGGTGGAGCAAGATATCCTCAGGCAGTTGATGTTTCTCCGTTAAGAAGAGTTAATTTAACCTTAAGGAATATTGTTCATGGAGCATCAGACAAAGCTTTTAACAAGAAAAAAACTATTACTCAAGGATTAGCAGAAGAAATAATCATGGCTTCTGAAAAAAATGGTGAAAGTTTTTCCATGAAGAAAAAGAATGAATCAGAGAAACAAGCTGATAGTGCGAGGTAAATTATTCTTAATCAAAATCTTTAAAAACAAACTTTATTAAATTTAATTATTCTTAATTATTAAAATGAAACAGAAAATAGGAAAACTAGAAAGTGTAAGAGAAATTGGACTTTTCAGAACTTTAGAAATCAGAATAGATGGGCAGTATTTTTATGAAAGAATAAAGTGTGAAGGGATGCCTAAAAACATAAACAAACACATTGGCAAAAAAGTAATACTAAACTACGAAGAAGCTGAGACACCAGTACTTTTTGACCGTATAATTGACGCCTTAATTGGTTTGGATTTTAAAACCCCAATACATTATAATCAGATTAAAAAAGTTAAATTAGTTTAGAATAAAAGATGCCAGAAACAGACATAACAAGATTAATGAAGGAACAAGATAAAATTAGAAACATAGCAATTGCTGCTCATATTGACCACGGCAAAACAACTCTTTCAGATAATCTTCTTCTTGGTGCAGGAATGATGTCTGCAGAAACAGCTGGAAAACAATTGGTTCTTGATTTTCATGAAGATGAAACTACAAGGGGGATTACTATTGACTCTGCTTCTGTAAGTATGATTCATAATGTTGGTGGGGAAGATTATTTGATTAATTTAATTGACACTCCAGGGCATGTGGACTTTGGGGGAGATGTGACAAGAGCAATGAGAGCTGTTGATGGATGTGTTGTTTTGGCTTGCGCTGTTGAAGGAGTTATGCCCCAAACAGAAACGGTTTTAAGACAGGCTCTAAAAGAATTAGTAAAACCAGTTTTATTCATAAATAAAGTTGACAGACTTATCAAAGAAGTTAAATTAACTCCTCAAGAAATGGAGAAGAAATTTATTTCTATTATAGATCATATTAATGAACTTATTGAAAATATTGCCCCTAAAGGTTATAAAGAGAAATGGAAGGTTGGTGTTGGCGAGGGTAGTGTTGCATTTGGTTCGGCATTTCATAACTGGGCTCTAAGTTTCCCGTATATGAAAGAAAAAGGAATTACATTTAAGGATGTTATTGAAGCTTATCAAGGCAGTGATGAAGAAATTAAAGAGAAAGTAAAAGAACTCGCAAAAAAAGCACCCCTTCATGAAGTGGTTTTGGAAATGTCTGTTAAACATCACCCAAATCCAGTTGATGCTCAAAAATATCGTATTCTGAAAATCTGGCATGGAGAAATTGATTCTGATGTTGGGCAATCGTTAATAAAATGTGACCCTAATGGACAGCCGGTTTTTGTTCCTATTAAAATAGTTGTTGAGAAACATGCAGGAGAAGTAGCAGGAGGAAGATTATTCTCTGGCACTATAAAACAAGGAGATGAGGTTTACATGAATCTCGCAAAAAAAAGTGTTAGAGTCCAGCAAGTTTCTACATATAAGGGGTCTCAAAGAATTATTGTTGATGAAGTTAGCGCTGGAAATATCGTAGGAATTATCGGACTTAAAAATGTTTTTGCAGGTGAAACAGTTAGTGGAAAACCAATGGAATCTTTTGAAGAAATAAAGCATTTATTTGAACCTGTTGTTACAAAATCAATTGAAGCTAAAAAGGCAGCAGATTTGCCAAAGTTGGTGGAAGTATTAAAGCAAGTTTCAAAAGAAGACCCTTCTATTAGAATAGAAATTAATGAACAGACAGGGGAAAGTTTAATGTCTGGTATGGGTGAGTTGCACTTGGAGATTATAGAAAACAGAATTAAAACTGAAAAGGGTTTAGATGTAAAAACTTCTGCTCCAATTGTGGTTTATAGGGAAACTGTAAGTAAAGAGTCTCCTTCAATGGAAGGAAGAAGTCCAAACAAGCATAATAGTTTTTTCATGATGGTTGAACCATTAGAAGATAATATTTATGA
>JAUXAD010000007.1 GCA_030620045.1 archaeon | reverse complement strand
TTCATTAAATGTTCAACTTGGTTTTCAGTATGCCCTTCTATTTTCTTATCACAATATTTACATTTCTTTTTTATCATTTGTTCTCTACCTTTAATTTTTTTGCGAACCTTACCCCGAGACCGGAATTCGCATACGAAGAATCCCAGTCGCAACCCAGATTAGCACAATCCGAACCCGCATCGAACCTAGCGACATAATCATTGTCTTTACTAATTTTATCTGGATTTTGCACAAACTCCCATGTATCTAATAAGTTTAATTGATCTCTGTATTTAGAATTTCTAAGCCATTGGATTTGTTCATAAGTTGGTATTGATTCTCCCTTACTTAAATCTTTTTCACATTCTGCATAAGTTTTATCTTTATGATGTATTTTTGTTTGAACTTCAATTTTTAGTTCAGGAATATATAACCACCCGGTTTTATCTGTTTCTTTCTTTAATTGCTCTTTGAGTTCTTTTAACTCTTTTTCTTTTTTCTCAATTTGTTTTTGTGTTTTACTTGTTTTCATCTTTCTTTTCTTTTAAGTCAACTTTATCTAAATGTTTTGAAATAAGGTGTTGTTTCATTAAATGTTCAACTTGGTTTTCAGTATGTCCTTCAATTACTTTTGGACAGTATTTACATTTCCTTTTTATCATTTGTTCCTTACCTTTAATTTTTTTGCGAACCTTACCCCAAGATCGGAATCCGCACTAGAAGAACCCCTGCCGCACCTCAAGTTAGCATAATCCGAATCCGCATAAAACCTAGCGACATAGCCATTCCTTCTGTTTAAATTAAAAGGTTGCTGAATAAAGAAATCATCTTTACTTGAACTTCCATCCATTTTAAGAGTTTTAGCATATTTAGAATCAGCTAACCAGATACATTGCTCTACGGTCAATAATTCTTTCTCTCTTTTGGACAATTCTAACTCATCCCAGGATTTATTTTTATCATGAACTTCTATTTCAATAGAAATTTTTAATTCAGGAATATCTAACCATTTTCTTGGATCATCTTTAATCTCTTTTTTGCAATGTGGACATTTCATATACTATCCTATACTATATAGTATATAAACATATATATACTGTAGTATATGCTTTATTTTGGGATTAAGTTTAGTATTTTCTGTCTTAATTTATAAGTGTTGGCAAATTTAGAATAGCCAAACCAACCCTGTACAAAACTTTCTAACTGCTCTTTACTTATTAATCCCTGATGATAAAATTGAAGTTTCTCTTTAAATTTATTTAAAAAATGATTTATATTCCTTTTCCTTAATAATTTATAAGTATAAAAAATCCTATAGCCTAAAAAAGTTATTCCATTTCTTAGTGGATAAATTTCTGATTTTTCTGGATGTAATTCTAATCTAAGATTCTTAAGATATTTATTTATTTTGATTAGGTATTCTTCTAAAACTCTTTTATCTTTATGTAGAATTATAAAGTCATCTACATATCTGATATAATATTTTGCCCCTAATCTATGTTTTACAAAATAATCAAGTTTGTTTAAATAAATATTTGCAAAGAATTGAGATGTATAATTTCCTAAAGGAACTCCCTGTCCTTTAATCTTGGTATCAAAATTATCCAAAACAATTTTTATTAAATCTATGAAATCTTCATCTTTTATGTTTTTTCTTAGAATATTAATTAAGATTTCATGATTCATTATAGCAAAATAATGTTTAATATCTGCTTTCAAAACAAAACCCCTTATTGAATTGTTGTTAAATGGTTTCTTAACTTTTCTTCCATTAGAAGATGCTTTTCTTAAAAAATATTCAAATCTTTTTATAGCTTTGTGGGTTCCTTTATTTTTCCTTCCTGCAAAAGAATCATAAATAAATCTTTTTTCATATATTGGTTGGATAAGGTTTATTATAGCATGATGAACTATTCTATCTCTAAAGATTGATGCGTGAATCGTTCTTGTCTTTGGATCTCTAATGATAAATTTTTTTAGTTTGTATGGTTTATATCTTTTTAGTTTGAGTTCTTTTTGTAACAATCTTATGTTCCTATCTAAATCAGATTCAAAATTAACAACATAATCTTTCTTGCATTTTCCTTTTCTCGCTTTTTTGAAGGCTGATGTTAAATTATCTTTTGAATAAAGTTTCTCGTATAGTTTATTGTATGTCTTCATTATAATGCCTTAGAGATTAACAGGTTATTCCAAGATTGGAATTCGCATTAGAAGAATTCCTGTTGCAATTCAAGTTAGCATAATCCGAATTCGCATAGAACCTAGCGACCAATATAGCATCTTCATTAAGTTCCACCATGATTTTAATATTCACTCCTAACTTACCCAAGGTTATTCATGGCTACTAATTATCATCATTGTATTCTATGGTTTTTCAACACTATGAAAGATGCGTGTAGCCTGTTAAGTTTTCACACCTTCTCTATAGGTAAACTTATGAAACCTCTAAGGCAAAAATAAATAATCTTTTTAGTTTTTAAATATTCCTTTCTCTGTTTTATGATATATTCAAACTTTTAATTAGAATTTCCAATTTTGAGGGTTAAGGAATCCACCCCTATGTTTTTTTCTCATTGGATTAAATACTTGCCCCCTCGGAGCAAGACTTTCTGTTACAACTCTCGCACTTCTTAGACTATCTCTTTCTCCACCACCTAAAGCCCTATTGTAAGCACTTTCAATAGTATGCAATATATTTAGAATTAAAATTTCGTGCCTGGATCTCTTTTCTATAGTGTCCATACCCATTTTTTCATAATTAATATAAACAACATCTGCTAATTCATTCCCAAGATCATATAAAATATCTTTGATTCTATTATCATCATAAGTGGATAAAATAGTGTTTCGGTTTAAATAAAAAGAAGTTACATTCATAATTAATTGAACTCCATAATCATTTAAAATAATTAAGCTTTTATCTTTTGGTGTTTCATAAATAGTATCTTCCCCCACGACTTTGATAATATCTCCTTTCAATAAATGTTCAATCCTTTCTAAAATATTATCTAATTCTAACTGCCACATAATGAGATTACTGTCTTGTGCTTGTGTTCCATAAATACTACTAGCAGCGTAACCACCTAATTCAGCAATTTTATTATCTTGCTGTTTTAGTTGTTTCTCTAAGAAATCTAAGTGTTCGTTTGTTGCTTCTCCATTTGTCATTTATCTTCCTCTCCTTTTCCTTTTTCGTGTAGGAACTCTTTTGTAAGTAGTTTTTGGTTCAAAGACTACAATACTCCTAGTAAATTTTCCGTCAGTTCTATCTACAAAACCCCTCTTTCCTAATAATGCTTGTCCTCTAGCAATAAGCTTGGCTTTAGCTAATGATTTATGTTGATGTAATCTCCCCCCTTTCCCATAAGTAATAAATGGAGCTCTTCTTTTAAGATCTTCAAGTCTTTTAATAGCTTTTATATCTTCTTTACTTAATTTTTTCACCATATTTTTTCACCCCCTTCTCCTCTTTAGATTCTGTTGTCTAATTTTTCTCCCCTTAGCTAAATTTCTTAATTGTGCTGGAGAAGCTTCTCTTTTAATAGGTCTTGATCTATGAGGAGGATTTTTTCTTTTATTAAATTTAACTATTTCAACAACTTTATTATTTCTAAATCCAAGTCTGCGATTTCCTTTAAATCTCCATCTAGTTGGTTTTTTCCCTCTAGGTGCTTTCTTAATTACTGTTCTTTTTAACTTTTTTAATTTTAAAGGCATCTTAGGTTTTCTTATTCTAAGTCTTCTAGGAGAACTTTTTATTCTTCCAGAAGGTCGTTTCATTGTTCTTCTCTTTGGTTTCTTCATAGGTTTTATTTTACCAATAAATCTTCTTTGTTTAGCAAACCTAGCTAAGCTTAATTGTCTCTTTTCTCCTCTAGTATCAATCCTCGGCAGACCTTTCTTTTCTATGAATTTATCTTTTAATGTTATCTTCTTTCCTTTTTGGATTCTAAATGATCTATATTTTTTCTTTGTTCTAGAATAATGTCCTTTTTCCCCTTTTGTTAATTTTCCTAGTTTCTTAACTTTTCCAACAGCTTTTATTTTAAATGTTACACCAGTTGATTTATCTATTGAAAAAGCACCACGATCTAAAGCCTGTGTTTTTGATAAAGGAACTTTACTTAATTTTATGAATTTTCTTTTATGTTTTCCATAAACATCATACCCTAATTTTCCTACTGGCTTTTTTACTTTCTTTTTTATCTTTTTCTTTTTTTTAATAAGCCCTATTGGTTTTTTTCTAGGGGGAAATGTAACTGGTACTCCTGGAATAGCAACCCTATATTTACTTACTGTTTTTGCTATGGTTTTTGA
This sequence comes from archaeon, assembly GCA_030620045.1. Taxonomy (GTDB): domain Archaea; phylum Nanobdellota; class Nanobdellia; order Pacearchaeales; family GW2011-AR1; genus JAUXAD01. The sequence goes on along the minus strand of JAUXAD010000007.1, from coordinate 27,954 downwards.
TAATAGTCTCTGTCTTTGTTTTAAAGACGATCTCTGTTTCGCTAATAATTTTTGTTTCTGTTTTAAAGCTTGTTTCTGTTTTGTTAATAATCTTTGTTTTTGCTTAACCGCTTGGGTTTGGGTTTGTTTCGCTAATAATTTTTGTCTTGTTCTAATTTTTGTTCGTGTAGCAGTAATCGTTCTTTGTCTTGTTCTAATTTTTGTTCGTGTAGCAGTAATTACCTTTTGTTTTGTTATAATTGTTTTAAGTTTTATAGGGGGGATTGGTTTTGTAAATACGGCTTTTGTTTTTGTAATTACCGCTCCAGTACCACTTGCGATAAGATTTTTCGCTTTTGGCGATAACTTTGGAATTATTTTTCTTCCACTTTGAGTTGCTGCAGTAGCAACTCCTACAACACCTTTTAAAGCCTTTCTGAATAATTGTTGTTTTCCAATAGAGAAAGAATGTAATGTTCTCCCAGATGTTCCTTTTATTAAGCCAATAAATTCTATAAAATCTTTTTTCTTTGTGAATATTTTTCCAACTATTAAACTCCAATCTTTTCTTGTAAGAACACCAGAAATAGAAACAAAATCTTTTATGGTTAAACCTTTTGCTTTTACCTTCTTTAATTGTGCTGTTGGAAATTTAACAACTGTTCTTAACAATTTTTTTCCTGGTGCTTGTGCTATTTTCCCAGCCCCAAGTTGAAGAACACCCTCTAATTTCTTTGATAAGCCTATTTTTGATTTTCTTTTAAGAACCCTGAATTTCCCTCTTTCTCTTTTTGTTAATTTTCTTTTTAATCTCTTAATTTTTCGGAGTTCAGAAGCAATTTTAAATGCTTTTTCTCTTGCCATTGCAACTTCTCTTCCGACAAATACGCCTTTTACTTTAAATTTCTTTTTTACTCTGCTTATTTTTCCGACTTTTCCAATAGTTTGAGTTAAAACTCTCTCGCCTTTAATAACAGATGTTCCAATAGCCCCGCCTAAAGACCTTTTCCCTTTAGAGAAAATAATTTTTGTAACTATTTTATCTCCAACTGCTTCCTGTGTCCCAATAAGCTTAATCTTTGTTCCTTTCTTTCCTTTTAAAGAAGTTTTAACTATTTTTGCTGCTGGTTTAGACAATTTTCCAACAACCTTTAAAACTTTCCCAGTTCCAGCAAAGAATACTACTTGTCCTGCAATATTTCCAACAGCTTCTGTTGGGCTTACCCTATAGAGTTCTGTAATTTCTTCTTTTTCTCTTTGTAAAACATCAGGTATTCTTTTTCCTATTTTTTTAATATTTTTTGGATCTTCTTTTATTTCATCAAAAACCTTTTTAGCAGCTTTTGGTAATTGTGTTAATCCAACTACATTAGATATTACTCCTGATGCCATACCTAAACCAAAAAGTTCTGCTTTTCTTACAGTAGATTTCATTGCTGTAATCTCTGATTTTAAAGTCCCTATTCTTTCTTTAGTTCTTGTGGTTTCTCTTTGTCTTTCTAATCTATTAAGTTCTGAAGTCCTTTTAGATATAGCTTCACTAACTGGTCTCAAGAAGTCTTTTTTTTCCTCTGGAAGTTTCTCTTCTGTTATAATTTCTTTTTTCTTTATTTGTTCTTTTATTTGTCTTACTATAGGTAGTTTTTTTATCGGTGGTAATTTTTTTATTTTTATTATTGGTGGTTTTCTTGGAACTAGTGGTTTTTTTGGTGGTAATATCCTTTTTGGAATCTTTTTAAGAACTCTTATTTTTTGAAAAATTCTTTCTTCTCTTGCTGTTGCTTTTCTCACAGCCTTTGACTTTGGATCTATATGATATAATTGTGTAACTGGGATAATTTTTCTTGTTATTGGTGATCTAAAAGTATCAATTTGTCTTTCTTCAAAAAGGGGTCTCGTTGGAACTGGTAGTCTTCTTACAACTTTTTCTTTTCTTATCGCTTCTATTCTCGCCTTTCTTTCTTTTTCTTCTTTTTTCTTTTTTGCTATTTTTATAACTTCTTCAAATGCTTTTTCTGTTATTGTCTTTTTCCTTACTCTTATTTTAGCTACTTGAATGGCTTTTTCAAGAATCTCTCTAGCTTTCCTTGCAGCCTCTTCTCTAGCTTTCCTTGCAGCCTCTTCTCTTCTTATAGCTTCTTCTCTAGCTTTTCTTTCAGCTTCTGCCTTTGCGGCATCTCTACCATATCCTCTCGCTGCCCTCACTCTTCCTCTAACACATAGAATAGTACCAATTCTTGGTCTAAGAATACAAGTCTTTGTAACTGTATTTCTAATTGTAATAAACATTTTTATTTGTTATTAGAATTTACCATCTTTTTTTATATATCACTAAGAAAAACAATCTTTATAAATATTCCTGAAAATTCTATAAAATAGATAAATTTATAAATTTTGTTAACAAAGATAAATTATGCCAAAAGGAACTTTTATAGACGAAAAAATTATGTCTGATTATGGGAATTGGAATGTTGCTTCTGATTATGCAAGATTAAAAATAATGAAACAGTTATATTTGGCAGATGAATATGAAATAATTGCTACTTTTGGTTTTTCAGAGTTAATAGACGAGTTAAGCGTGGATATTCCTCTTGGTGTTTTAAAAATAAGAGGATTCAAAAGATTAATTAAGGCTTTGATAATGGTAATTGATAATTCAAAATTTGCTGTTAAGGGAACTCATAAAGAAACATTGATAAATCTTAAAAAGGAATTAAAACGATATTGGAAAATTCTTCCAACTTTATTCGTTTATAAAATTAATCAAAAAAATAAAACACAAGAACTTAAATTAGTTGAGAAAGAATATAATCCTGCTCTTGAAAGAGTAACTGAAATCAAATCAGAAATAAATGAGCCATTAAATAGATATGATTTAATTTTCACACATAGGGAAGATTTTGATCCTGCTAAGGCAAAGAAACAAATTGCGGATGCATTAAAAACGAAAGGATAAAAAGAGAATGAGAATAATTTGGTCTATAAAAGATTTGGTTGAAATAGCTAAGGAAAGACAGAAAAATAAATTTGATGTTATTATTGTTGTTAGTGGTGCAAGAGGGGATGGAAAGTCAACTTTGATTTACAAATTCTTTTCTAGATTCCCAGTATTCAAACCTTGGAAACATCAGGTTTATTCAAGAAAGAATGTAATGAAACTTTTAGAAGAAACTAAATTTGGTTGTCTCTTTGATGATGAAGCAATAAGGACAGGATATAAAAGAAAGTTCTTTGAAGAGGATCAACAACTCCTTATACAAATGCTTAATATGTATAGAGATAATTTTAATATTTATGCTATGGCTATCCCAAGTTTTTATAGCTTAGATAAAGATCTTAGAGACTTAGTAAAAATACATATTCATGTCATTGAGAGGGGGTTAGGTGTCGTCCATATTTCTAACGAGGGAATTTTATATTCTGATGATTGTTGGGATGTTAAATATAATAGGAAAGTAGAAGAAGGATGGGCTAGAGCAAAACAAAAGAATCCAAACTATCATCCTAAATATAATAGGCTTACAACTTTTAGAGGCTATATAAAGTTTGGAGACTTAACACCAAAGCAAAGAGAACTTTATGAAGAGATTAAAGTAACTAAGAGAAAGGCAGTCTATGTAGAAGAGATGAAGGCTGGTGAAGAGGGGGGAGGATTTTATGATAAGCTAATAGATAGATTAAAAAATGGAGATATAACAAAAGAAACTCTGCAAGAAATCTGTTTAGTTAATGGATTGAAGTATAGTAGTGTATGTACTATGCTCAATATAAGACTCACAGATTTGGGAATTAAAGACACACTAAGCCATTTTTTAGCAAAACCAGTTAAGAAGGTTGTCCATAATAATGATAAGGGTCTAAATGATAGATTTGGTTATCGCCCTTAGTAAGTTCGTTTAAGGGGTATTAGTTGAATAGACTTAGAAAAAAATTGATCATCTTTTTTATTACCCCAGCTTTCTTGAATCAATACTTGTTTCTTTTGGGTTCTTCTGTGCTTTTCCTTTAATATATGGAGTAAAATAGATAGTAAAAACGACAGACCTAACGACATACACAACGACAGACCTAACGACATACATATATTTATAAAGATATGTTCGTTTAATATTGTAAATGGAAGTTAAATGTTATAATAAAAAGTGTCTTTATATATGGTTTTATAGAGGGAAAAATAAGAGATTTATATGCTGTCCTAAGTGTAGATATAAAAGGATATTAGATAAATGTAGAGCCTTTTTCCTTAATAAAAACGACATACAAAAACGACATACACAGCGACATACAAGCAACAGACCTAACGACATACAACTTATCAAGCCTAAAATAGAATTTGAAACTATAAGAGATCAAGATGGTTTTGTTTATCTAGTTGATAAGAGGATAGCAAAGCAGTTTAAAGAAGGGTTCTTCCAGGAAGAAGAAGTGCAAGAAGAAGAATCAGCTATAAGAATACTTCCTTCTAAGTTCAAAATAATAAAAATAATACCTAGAGATCCTATTAAGATTTTACAACACCAACAAGAATATGGTCTTAGGATTGCTAACTAAATGATAAAATGCCTATACCAATAAAAGAAATAATCATCATAGTTGTTCTCTTATATTTACTTGCAGCATTATATTTTGGGGTATTTAAGAAAGTGAAGTTCTTTAGAATTGTATTCAAAATTTTAATATTTGTTGTCTTAGTTGGGATTGCTCTGGCTATTGTGTTGAGGTTCATATAGAATGGAAATGAAACAAAGAGAAGGTTCAAGATTTATAGGAGAAAGAAAAAATAAGAAAGGTAATCTATTATGCTTAGTTCCAACTTGTAATAATCTAAGAGAGAAATATAAAAAATCTGATAAATTAAGAAATTATTGTAAGGAACATGGTTGGGAAGATATAAGGGAATTTACAAGTTGGCAAGTATTAAGAGAGAAAATATTAAAGAGAGATAATTATACTTGTGTAATAAATGGTTGTGGTTTTAAATCCAATGCATCTGCTTATCCTCCAGAATTAGTCGCCGACCATATTATACCGATTGCCCTTGGAGGAGATGAGTGGGATGAAAAAAATATTCAAACATTATGTATCAAACATGATAAAATTAAAACAAAAGAAGATGCAAAGAAAATAGCAGTTGAGAGAAGACTCCATAAAGATCAAAGAAAAATTATTGGAGAAGTTGACTTTGAGGAAAGAAAGAGATTCATAGATTGGCTTGAAGCCAAGAAGCTTACATATCAATCTGTTATGAATTACTTATTCTATTATGATAAATTTAGATCAGCACAGAATATGAATCAAAAGAAAGTTGATCCCTTCTTAAAAAAACATAAGTATAATTCAATAGTTAAAGCTTTCATAAATAATTATAGGACTTTTATTCTAACAAATGAGGATGGTTATGATAAAGAAATAATTGCTAATGTGAGATCCATTATTATTCCTAGAGAGACTGGTGGAAAGTCAAGCAGGATTCCAGACTTTATTATGGAAATAGAGGTGTGGAAAATGGAGAAATGCTTTGAGAGGGAAAGAGATAAGATAATGCTCTTGTTAAGTTTTTATTGTGGCTTGAGGCTTGGGGGCTTGATAAATATTAGACCACATAGTTTTAACTGGGATGAGTGGGATTCTACAGGAAAGAAGATAGGAAAACTAAGAGTTATTGAAAAAGGGGATAAAGAAAGAATCGTGATAGTTCCCTCAAAGCTTATGTATAGAATTGAGGGGTGGATAAGGGAAGTTGCTGTAAAAGACAACCCAGACCCTAAAATATCCTTGTTTAAAATAGGGGCTAGGAGATGGGGTTATTTATTAAAATCGTGCAGCCAGAAGGCTCTAAACAAGCATATCCACCCCCATACGCTTAGACATAGTTTTGCTACACATTTGTTAAATAAGGGCGTTAAGATAGAGAGGGTTCAATGGTTGCTAGGGCATAAGAATATTTCTACCACACAGATGTATTCTCATATTGTACAGAAAGATATAGAAGAAGATTATTCTAAGTTGATTGATTATTGATAACTACTTATTAGTGATAGTTTAGAATATTGGGAAACAGATAAGTTTATATACTATGATTACTACTATTATGAGTATGGAAATAAGACAATGGTTTCAGAGGTTGTTCGCAAGACATTATATAGATCTTGCCAAAGTAAATTCTTTTAAGAGGGTGGGTTTCACCCTTTTCTTTTTTAATTAAAATGATGAAGATAAGAATAAAGGAATGGTTAAAAAATTGGAGCGATATTATTTCAGTAGCTGCTCTTTGGTTCGTGGCAATTATTTTCACTTATCTAGTATTAAATCTGATAGGAGTATTTAAATGACAGAAAAACAAGAAGTAAAGTTGAAGTGTAAAAAATGTTCTTATTCTTGGATTCCAAGGAAAAAACCAGAAGAAATTAAAGAATGTCCTAAATGTAAATCTAGAGATTGGAGGGAGAAATGAAAGATGAATATGGTAAGGGAATAAATAGACAGTCTATTCCAATTTTGATTGCTATGCTTATTTTTTTAATAATACTTTGGACACCTATAATAATATTTGAGGTTATAAAACTTTTAAAATGATAGAGACAGAAACAGCCAGGTGGTTGGAAAAATGGCGGAATATTATTTCAGTAGCTGCTCTTTGTGTCGTGGTAATTTTTTTCATTTTTCTAGTATTAAATCTAATGGGAGTATTTAAATGACAGACAAAAAACAAGAAAAAGAAGAAATGGCTAAGAGAAAGAAGAAACAAGACGAATTAGAAATGTGGTTAAAGACAATTTTCATTCCTCTAGTGGTTGGATTCTCATTAGTAGCTGCACCAATAAACATGGTTTTATTTAAAGTAATAGGGTGGGTCTTGCTAATCTTTGGAATATTTGCTGGTCTAGCATATCTTCTTAAATTATATGGGATTCATAAAGAAAAGATACAGAAAGCAAAGGAAGAAATTTTAAGTGCTGTTAGGAGGAAGAAGAAATGAAAACACAAATATATAAAAAATTTGAGAGAATGGGAAATAAATTTCCACTAGTTTGGTTAGTTGCCCTATTCTTCATTTTTTTGATCCTTGGAGTTAATTGTCTATTAATAATTGATGTGGGATATAATCAAGAAATCCATGATGCTTCACAAACTTCTATATACTTAATAGTAATAATTATTCTTGTTTATACAATTGTTTTTATGGTTGGAAAAGCATATTTTAAGGAACAACCAAAACCTAAGAAAAGGAGTAAAGGGAAATGATAGTAGAAAATCTTAATCAACATATACAAGAAATGAAAGAAAGAAGAAGGAAAATTATAGAACATTCAATAGCACTTTTAATAATGGGGCTTATAGGAATCGGTGCAGTTGTTTTGCATAGTATATTAAAATGAGAGAAAAGAAAAAATTAACACAAAGAAAAGGTTTTTGGATATTCATATCAATAGTAATTCTATTATTTTTAGGATTATTTGTATATCATTTATCATCTCAAATAGATTATTATAGAGATCAAATGTTAAATTTTTGTGAATTTGCCTTAATTCAGCAAGAGATTATTTTAGAATTAAATCCTGATCTTCCTTTACCTAAATTGGATGAGCCTTGTAGTTCTTGGGTGATAGAATGAAGATTCATTGGGGTGCTATTCTTCTTATAGCAGCTATATTGATATTTGTTGTATTAATTGTGTGGTGTCTTATTGATGAAGATAAAATTGCTAAACAAATGGAATTACTTTGTGAAGATGTTGGTGGAAAGTATGATTTTAGAGATTGTCTAATAAAAGAAAATGGTTATTATCAAAGATATGATATTGATTGGGAATGGAGTAATGAAAAGGGGGTAAGAGAGTTTTTTTTAATTAGAGAATGAAAACACGAAAAGAACTTGAAAAAGAGAAAAAAAGATCTCCGATAGGAGTTCTGATATTGGTATTCTTATTAGTATTTGGTTCGTGGTTTCTTATTTTTTATTTTTATAATAATTTTGTTAAAGTTAATTGTGAGTCAAATCCGCCTATGACTCAACATTGTGAGAAATATAATATTGAAGAGTTGCCTAATTGTGTTAGAGAAGGATATACAGGAAAAGGAATTTTGGGTTTTACAGATTTTAATACAGTATATTATGTTTGTGAAGGGTATGGAAGGGTTGCTAGAACTTGTATTGATTGGAGTGAACCAAGTCCTTCTAATTTAACAGCAGATTGGAGGTATTGTAAATGAAAAGAAAAACATATAAAGAACTTGAAAAAGAAAGATTATTTTGGAGAATCCTAGCTATTGGGTTTTTTATCTTTTTTATGGTTGTTGGTATTATAGTGATTGCTTTTCAAAATCAGATAGTTGAATTAAAACAACAAATCCAACAAGAGAAAGTTCCTGAAATTGATAAAATGCAAAGAGTATGTTGTTATTATTTTGACAAGATTCAGGTGTGTTGGAATACAGAATTATATTTTAATAAAGAAGTGCCTAAAAACTGCGAGGTGCTTGAATGAAAATGGAGAAACAGAAAACACAAATCGCAAAAGAGTATTTTAATAGAAGGTTTATTTTTTTAATTGGAATAGTTCTTTTTGTATCATCAATAAAGGCAGTTTGGAATATTGTTGGTTTTATATTAATATTATTTTCAGCTTTTCTTATGGAGGATAAATGAAAACAGAAACCCAAATTGCACAAGAGAATATTGAGAGAAAAATCAGTTTTCAAAAGATGACTCCAATGAATACCGCTATATTTGGTATTTGTAAAACACACAAAGCAACCTGCCAGAGATTTTTGGAGTTTTTGAGAAAGATGAAAGGAAGACAACAAAGATGGCTCACTTATCAATTAATACCTTTGAGTAAGAAGATGGTTGATTTAGAAAATGCAATTAAATTATACAACGAGGCAGGGATATGAAAGCCAAGAATATTATTATTTGTGTCGTATCTATTCTTGCTTTATGGTGTTCTATGGCATTTTTTATATATGGCATAGAAAATAATTATAGTTTCTTGTGTATGCTTTGTATTGTTTCAGGGTTTCTGTCTGGACAAACATTTATTCTATCATTAAATAAGGTAAAGAAAAAGGATCTTGGGATAAAATGATATTTGAATTAGCTTCAACATGGAAAGAAGGATTAGTATTAGTTATAGTTGGGTTTTTAATCTTGTTTGTAGGTGAATACTTAAATTACAAAAAATCCTTTAAAAAATAGCCCTTAGAAGCCCTACAATCAATTTTTTCTTTAAAGTTAATGTAATGTTCAACTCAATCTAAAAGCAAATCACTCATTGTTTTAACTTCTTCTTTATTGAAACGAAAAGGAGCATAATCTGGACTTGAGAAAGAACAAATACAATGAAGATCTCCTGTTTCTTTTGTTTCTATTTTATCTGCCCCATAAGTAAAAGGATTTCCCATACATTGTTTAGCTTCTTTGAATCCTAATGTTATTAAGAATCCTACAGTTAAAAGTAAGAAACAGAGAATATAAATTATAAGTCTTTCTTTGCTAATTTTCATTTTGTTCTCTGAACATGATTATGATTGAATTGATATTTTATGTTTAATCTTAATTCTTTAGCATAGCGTTCAAAGTTCTTTTCTGTATCATACCCAATTTCAAAATCATATCTCTTAAAAATAGACCAAGCCCAATAATCTCCTGGTTCATTATACACCCTTAAAAACTTAATGTCCATCTTATCTTTTCTTCCACCCCATATCTGTTGGCTTACACCAAAGATTAAAATTTAAAGTCATCATCCTCATAAAACCTATAAAAAGTGGTTTCCAGATGTTATCAAATTTTTCTTTGCTCATTTTATCCCAAGTTCTTGTTTAAGATATTTATATCCCTCTAATCTCCATTTAAAAGGTTTATCTTTTTCAAAATTTCCTGTTAATTTTGACTTTTGGTATTTCTCGTCTTTTTTAATCACTTTTTTAATTTTTGATAAAATCTTTTTTTCTATGAGAATTATTATTTTCTTAATTCTTGGGTCAAGATCTATTAACTTTTTTTCTTGCTCGGTAAGAGTTGTGTCTTCTAAAAGTTCTTTTTTAATTTCGTTATAATCTTTCTCGTTCATTTGTTTTCCCATTTATAAACAGATTTAATTACGAGACCAACAAAAAAACTTAACATGCAACTAGAAAATATTAATAAAGGAAGTCCAAGAATCCAAGTATTAAATACCAATATAAACAACCCTAAGCCAGAAAGAGACCCAATAAATGCAGGAAGAACAAGACAAAAATAAATATTCTTAATTAATCTCTTATCCATTTTATTTTTTCTTCCCCTTTTTCTTTTGATAAGCTTTAAGAGTGGATAGATACTTCCTTTTCTTGATTTTCTTTTTAATCTTAGGTTCTTTCTTCTTGAGTTTTTTAATAGGTTTTTCTTTATCTAGTTTTTTGACAGGAGCAGGAAGAGAAGCCTTTTTTAACTCCTTGTCAATTTTCCCAACAAGATCATGTTCTTTTCCCCCTATCTTATATTTCATTTTCTGTTCTTTGATCTTTCCAATGGCATTTTTTGCCTGGCGGCGTTTTTGCAGCAAAATTAGAAACAAACCAAAGATAATCCCTATAATGATACTAAAAAAGATTCCTACTGCTATTAATGCTCCTGACATTATCCAGCACTCCTTATTCCGCTACTAGTACATATATTATCCATGCTTACTAAAATATTTTCCAATGCTTCAAGTACTTTTGTATTTTGTTCTACTCCAGCATTTAATCCAGATAGATTTTTATTTGCCTGATTTAATATAAGGAAAGCACTTATTGCCAGGATAAAAATTAAAATTCCAATAGCAATATAAGGAGCATACTCTTTTAGCCAGTTAAGCTTTTTATAATTCTTTTCAATAAGTTTTTTTAATGAGGCATTTGCCATTCTCATGTCTGTATGATCGTAATGGATTTTCAACTGATCTAATTTCTTATTTAAATTTTCCAATCCGATATTATTCCATTCGCCATCTTTTCTTATAAAATACCAGTAATGTCCTTTCCCTGTTTGAATTGATGGTCTTGGGAGAAAAACTTTTCTTTTTCTAAGATATATCGCCCTAATAGAAGTGTTTGGGAGAATGATTTCTTTTGCAGTATCTAAACCTACAGGAACAGCCCTTCCAGCAATCTCTTCAAACATGTGAATTTTTTTACTGTATTGCTTTCTGCTAGAAATATAATAAACAACTCCCCCAACAAGACAAGCAAGAACTATGAAGAATATAATGGCTGAAACAGCATTACCTAGACCACTACCAGACATGCTTTCTGGCAGTTTTATCCCTGCTTTTGATAATACCTCTCCAATCCCCATTACATAATTAATATTTTGTTATTTATAAATATATCCATATGTTAACAAAAAGAAAAAAAAGAAAAAGAAAAAGAAAAATAAAGTTAACTCACAAATTGGGATTTGCTCTTTCCAGCACCCATTCCGCTAGTTCCTGCTTTCCTTACCAGTCCTATAACACCAAGAACAATACCTATTAAAATAGTTATTGCTGTAAGGATGAACCATACATTAGAGAAGCTAAAGAATTGGGTTGCACCAGTTGTCAGATTACCAATAACTGCATCTGTATTTCTCTCCGAAGTTGCCTTATATGTAACTGCATAAGAAACGCTGACATTAGTGTAATTATATGTTCTTACACCCCATGCTGTTCCTGTAATTGTTCCTGCTGTTGCATCAACAGTATAATTTGCAGCACCAATTATAGCCCAATCAGTAGAATTATATACAGCACTAACACTTAAACTAACAAATCCTGGAGTAGAAGCCCCATTAGCCAAGGTATATGTCGTATCATTGATAGAATATCCCCCTGACTCATTAAGATATGAAGCTGTATCTCTTGAGAAACCAAGATTCCCAGACAAGTTACCATAAATTATTAGGAATAAAAGACCCATTAAACCTATGATAAGTAAAGCTAGAAATATTGTTTCTGCTCCTTTTAAAGATTTTTCAGCCCCCATTTTAACTTATTAATCTGTGAAGCCGCCACTCCCACTTGCTTTCCTTACCAGTCCGATAACACCAAGAACAATACCTATTAAAATAGTTATTGCTGTAAGGATAAACCACACACTAGAGAAAGTGAAGAATTGAGTCGCTCCAGCTGTCAGATTACCAATGACTGCTTCTGTGTTGTTGTAACCCGCTGTATCAGCAGCGAAGCCCAAATTAGTGGATAAGTTTCCATAAATAATGAGGAACAAAAGCCCCATTAAACCTATTGTAAGTAAGGCTAAGAATACTGTTTCAGCAGATTTTAAAGATTTTCCAGCACCCATTTAAATTATCTAAATTAATATTACCTCCCTTATGTTTTCTAAAAGTGGTTTTCTTTTATAAATCTATGTTAACAAATTTCTAAGGTGTGTTAACAAAAAGAGCATTTATCTCCTTCCCTGTATTATTTTGTTATAAGATATATAACCTGGAATACTAAAGAAATTACGAATGTCAACACCACAACTTGGACTTGGATTACTCCTAATAAACTCCATATAGTTGCTATTGCAGTAGTAACAAATCCTGCAACAGCCAATGACGACAGGATATTACCTTTGCCAATTCTTCTTACTTCCCTAAAAAATGTGGAAAAAGTGAAAACTAAAAAGATTGCGAATAGCAACAATGGATAAAACATAGGGGTGTCTAAACTAGGAAACTTTAAAAATTCCCCTAGGGTCAATGATGGTATCTCTTCTAGTTGCGTGTATGTCATTTGAACTGTTTGTATTCTTTTATTTGATTAATCTTAAACATTTTATCTTCCTGTCCTATAAACACTCCATACTAATAAGACGAGAGTAACTAAGAGGATTGCACTTAATACACTCATAACAATTTTTGGGATGCCTAAAACTGCTGATGGGAGTACGATAAAAATATTATATACGCCAACTATCATCCCAGTAAATTTCTGCCCTATAGATACAATGGAAAATATAAGTAAAGATCCAAAACCACGCTCTGGAATTTCCGATTCAAAGGTTTCCTTTTGTCCTTGAGTCTGTGTCCTGAACTCACTTAAATTAGTCTCTAATCTAGTAAAGGTTCTATTAATAGCTTCATTCTCTAATATCGTTAGATCAACATTGTTTGCTCGTTGTGTAACAACTATAAAAGAAATGGAAGCATATACGAAAAGTCCTATTAGTGCGAAAATTACAAATGTTTCTTGAAATGATGATGCCATTTTTATGTTTAACCTTCTTTATTTAATCTCCAAATTAATATTACTGCCATGATTACTAACCATATGATAGAACTTCCATATCCTAGTATTCCTCCCTTCATAAAAGATAATAAGATAGATGAAATAAAACCAAGAACCACACCTAAAATAACTGCTATCTTAGACTGTGTCATCATTAAAGCCAAGGATAATACTAAGAAGAACATTAAGAAATATCCAACATCTCCAAGGTCAAAAGGAGTTCCTGTCTGGATATAATTTGTGATTTTTAAATCTCCTTCAACAAATATTTCTACAATTATGGTTTCATTTCCTATAGAATCAGGAACTGAACAAGATAGTGTTCCAGAAGAGGTTGTTAATGATTCGGTACACGCTGTCGTATTCCCTAATTGATCTAATTTTGTTGCTAATAAAGATACATCTTTAACGCTTCCGTCTAATGTAGTGAATGGAAATTGTAAAAGTCTTGAAGATTCATTATAGGAAAAAGCAAAGGCTAAGCCGACTTCATCATCATAGTCAAAGACTATAGTTCCTGCTTTTAGGGCATTTAGAGTAATAAAACAATTACCAATAAAAGCATCCTGGCAGAAAGCAACAACATTATCAAATGTGCCTAGTACCACACTATTTTTCACTACAATAATATTATAAATAACTTCTTTTTCAACTAGATGCCCTACTGCCTGTCCGTTAGAATCTGTTTTTGGGATCTCTACTGTTTTAAACACCCCTTCTGCGACATACTCCCTGTTAATTTGTATTAAGGCATCTTCTACTACTGCGAAATCTGAATCTTTAAATGTTATTTGAAATTCTGTGGAATCTTCACTTAGTAAATCATATAAAGTTATGTGTTGTGGTACTGTGGAATTTTCTAAGGTGAAACTTTGTAAATTATAATATTCATTTGTATGATTTATTGCTTCGTATCTTACAATAGAATCTAATAAATAGTTTGTGCTATTAGTTAAGTCTGTATTTAAACAAACAGTCGCTGGATTTTCATCATCATATAATGTTGAAAAATTTAATATAGATACAGATTTATCTAGTGAGAAAATGTTTATATCTATTTCTAAAGTTGTGTTAGGTAAAACCTCTTGGGCTTCTTCACTCACTATAGTATAATTAAAAATTAAATTGGTGTGGACAGAACAATCATCTATTGCTAAATTCTTTACAGTTTGGTTCTTGCTTGAAGTATTGATGTTTGTTGAATCATCCAAAGTCAAAGACCAGTAGAAAGATAAATTGGTCTCTGTATTTACATCTGGAATTATTTTTGATACTGTTGATATTCTATTTCCCCCTGCATCTGTGGATAACGCAGCAAAATTATCAGTATCATTATATTTTAAATTTGTGGTTGCTAACTGGACTCCTCCCCCGATAGTTACATTTAATATAAAAATTTCCGTAGTTCCTTCTATCGTCTCATTATTAAATGATTCCTCATTAAAAAATACTTTATAACTCCATGTTGTGAAGTTGGAAGCCAAATGCCCGAGAGTATCATTTGCGTAGAATGTTAAATTCCTTTGGGATGTTAATGAAAATGTTGTTGTATTGTCGGCACAAGTTACAGTAGTATTTGTTGAATTGTAATTAAACCAACAAGAATCTAAATGATCGTCAGAGACATTCCAGTATAAGGTTTCGTTTATGGTTGGAGTAGCTAAACCTATTAATCCAGAAGGGGCAGTTAAATTTAAGAAAGGGGCTGTTACATCAATACTAAATGTTCTTGTAGTAGCATTTATGCAACCGACAATATTACAAGCTTCATAAGTCCAATTATATAATCTCTCTGATAATGATTTTGTAAAATAATAATGGGTATCATTTATTCCAGAACTATTTGTCTCAATATAAGAACCATCAATTACTAATGAAACATTTATAACTCCTATTGGAGAAGTTACAGTTCCATTAAAAGTTATATCTAGAGAAGTTGAATTATAGGTATTTATTGGAAAATTGAGACTTACACTTGGTTCGCCAAGAAAGTATCTTACAACAACAATTCCTGAACCTCCATTTAGTCCTCCGCCACCTGTATTGGCACTTCCGTTAATACCTGCGAGAGCACCTCTGTTTCCTGACTGCGTTCCTGCTCCTCCTCCACATGTTGTGTTTCCTAAACCTCTATAATCATCGTGACTTCCTGCACCTCCACCTCCAGCCCAACATTCTCCGAATATAATTATTCCATCACCACCATCTCCAGAATGTTCTGAATAACCATCTTTTCCTACTTCACCTGCTCCTCCTCCACCTCCAGAAACATAACCAACACTATAACCATCACCACCAGCATAACCATATCCTCCAGAAGCAGAAGAAGGCTGTAGAGCAACACCACCAACTTTATTTTCTCCGCCACCGCCTCCAGAACCACCAGGAAGACCATTATTCCCTGCATTGCCACCTGCTCCTCCTCCTATTGTTATTACTCCCTCAAAACTTGAATTTCCTCCGTTAGTTCCTATATTCAAGGTCATACCATTACCAACTACTACTGTAATGTTATCTAAAGGCGTTATTGAATAACTATTATTAAAATAAACACCGCCTGCTCCTCCTCCACCTCTATTTCCTTCAAGGTTCGCACCTCCTCCAGCTACTACAAGGAGTGAAATGTTTGTAACACTATCTGGTACTGTCCAATATTGTATTCCTGTCGTGTTGAAAATTTCAAATCTTCCCTCAAAAGCTTCCCACCAAGCCCAATCAGTTAATCGTATTCCATTTGTTGTTCCAATCCAATCAACATCTTCATTTGGGTCTTTCTTACCTTCAATTCGCCATTCATAACTCCCAGCATTTAAAACTTCATAATTATATTCAATCCATTTTTCTTCTACAATCTTTATTGTCTTTTTTGTTATGGTCTTATTATTTTTATTTGAAGTAATTTTTTGTATGTTAGTTACATTTTGTTTTATAAAAATATTATAATTAATAGAAATATCTTCACCTTTTCTATTTTTAAACTCAAACCTATCAAATAAAGACATATTTCTATACAAAGTGGAAACACCCTCTGAATAACAATTAACTAAACATTTTGGAGTGTGTTCAACTATTTCCTTTTCTATAATAATCTTTTCAAATACCCACCCAAAAGGATCATACCACTTTCTTTCTTTAATAGTTACTTTCCCATAATCTCCAATTATATCATCAAATTTCTTTACATTAAAAGCAGAAATAGTTCCGACTAAAAGAATCACACAAAATATAAATAATAATATTTTTTTCATTTCAATAACCAGCAACCTCTTCCTCTTTTGTTTTTGGAATTGCTGAATATGATATAATCATTGTAATGACACCGACTATTACAGTAATTTTTGGTAGCTGCAAAAGGAATGTGGTAGCTAAATTAAGATTACTAATGAAAATTGATTGGAACGGTATGCTGTTTAATATTGTTTCATAAGAGTTTGAGATATAGACAGCTAAAATGTAAGCAAAGATTATGATGAGTAAATCCAATACAAAGAAGATGGCTGGAGATTTATCTCTAGTTAAGTAAGCGATAATAAACATGGCGAATACTATAGCGAATAAGAAAATGATGGAAATTAGATTCGCTTGATTTAACATGGCTGTATTTATTTTTCCCATTGTATTTTGTGTTGCATTTGTAAGGTTTACTTGTCCAGCCATTTCAACTCCAGAATTTAAAAAGCTATTAGTTATTGCATTATAAGTATATAGGAAAATTCCGAAGACAAGAATAGCTATGAAAGCTAGTATTATAAATGGGAAAATGTTCGCTGTTGCTACTCCTTTTTTAGTTTTCATTTTCAAAATTTGTATTGTTTTTAAATTTATACTCAATCATTTCTTCTTTTATTTTCTTCCAAAGTTTATGTCTTGGAATTAAGGATGTTAAGGCTCTGCTTGAAATTCTTTTTTTATCTATCCCTGCTTCTTTTCTTTTTTCTTTGATGTCTTCTATTTCTTTATTGAATCTTGTGCTAACTCTTATAGTTTCATCTTCCATCTTAATCTGGGTTTATTCCCTTTAATAATAATTTTTTTAATTTGAGATCCTTCCATGCCAAAATACTCATTATGATAAGCATGAGAACAAATAATGGGAAACTAAAAGCGTTCACTACTACAAAGATTATTTCAAAGAAGGCAGTATATTGACTTATGATGGAGAAATTGTTAGATAGAGCGAAAAGAAGATTTAACAACCATACGAATAAGACATAAGATAAAAAAATGAGACCTACTTTAAAATATTTTAATTTTTGCACAGCAACAATCTTTCCTTCATCATTTCTCTCGCTTTTAAATGGCAAGGCAATCCCCCCAAAAAGGCAGAGTAAAAAGAGAAACAATGCATTGATGCTTAATATAAGATAAACTATAGAATTAGAAGTTTCAAGTGCATCTCCTGTTATTGTTACTTCAAAATCTGATGAGGCAAACCCACTTGAAAGACTTGAATGAACGCAATCTACTAAATAAGACATCCTCCCACTTTGAGAAAAATTTCCGCTTTTAACATTTACTTCCCAATGATCATGGTCGTTATTATATGGTAAGGGATCACTTATGAAAATATGATGTCCAGAAGAATTAATCAGATGGAACGAACAATTTGTAGTTATATTATTTAATTCTATACTATTGCTACGGTTATAAACTTGGATATTAAAATTAAAATCCTCATTTAATTTTAAAGGATTAATTTTTGGAAAAACAATATCTAAACCTATTTCTGTATTCACATTTATTTGGGTTTGAATTGGTTGCTGTGAATTTACTAATGGAATTAGAATTAAAAATAATGTTACAATAAAAAATAGATATAATCCCCTTTTTTCCATGCTTTGTTAAAGGATTACATCCTTAAAAATTTAACTATTCTTTTGTTCGGATTGTTTCACAACCACAATTTTCACATGTTGGTTTTTTGTTTTTTCCAAAGTCTTCAATAGTAGTTCCTTTTGGAATTTCTGTTTCCGCAGAATCTCCACAATTCTTACACTTAATGTCAACTTCATAAGTTTCTGTCATGTTTTTGTCCTCCTTATAATTTAATTAAATATTTTTTAAACCTCAAATGCTTTTTTATATTCATTGAATGAAACAGATCTTACTTCTTTCCCTTCACGATTAACCCACCTGAAACTTTTCTCTAAAAAATCCATGAAAGGGATCTTGTAAACAATTCCTTTTGGATTAACTAAGTAGATCTCTTTTACTTTATATCTTAAGGAAATTCTTAGGTCTAAACAATTAATAGTGTCGCCTTCTTCATCTGAATGTTCATCTATGAACATTGATCCAAAATTATGGAATAGTTCTTTTTTAAAAGTGATTAGAATATTCTTGGGTTTGCCTAAAACAATACAATATCTATCTTTATTAATCAACAAAGTATCTTTTACTTTAAATCCGTTAGATATTAATTTATCTATTACTCTTCTATATGCTGCATCAAATTTTAATATTGTGGCGGTCATTTTTTATTTTCTCGCATTCATTTATGTATTCACAAATATCATCATTCTCGGTGTAAGTCAAGCAAACTTTTCTCTCGGTTAAATCATATAAGGCTCGTCTGTCTCCTTTCGCCCAGATTTGAAAACCTTTGAACTCTGCGACTAATTCTAATCCATTTCTTATGAGTTCTCTCTCTAAAGCTGATGTTTTAGTTGTCATTTATTTTTCTCCATCTCCTTTTGTTTTTTTGGTTTATGCTTACGACAATATTGGGGATAGACTGGAATGGGTTTTATTTTTTCTTTGCATCCGCCATAGATACAAATATGCTTTGCTCTCTTTTCTTTTCTAACTATTTTCTGTCGTTCTAATTGATATTTTTTCCTTCTATGGTTCTTGCACTCTCTTGTATGAACATTCCCATTTCCACAAATACAATTTTCAATTCTTTCTTTTATTGGTTCTCCTAGTTTCATTCTCTAATTACCTTAATTTTCTTTACCATTCCTTTTGGAATTACTTGATAATGTTTTAATAATGGTTCATCATTAATATTGAAGCCGAACAGCATGAAGCCTAGGATAATTTTTTCTTCATCTTCTTTAATTAAGTAACCACAACTTTTAGTTAAAAATGGTTTCTGCTTTTCCAAGTCTGAAATAGTCATAGCATCCATGCTTGAATGTGCATCAATCCATTCAACTTCTACGATTTTCATTTTCTAATTTTTAATGACGCTGCAAAAACATAATAAGGATAAGCCCTAAAAAATAAGGGTCTAAGCTTGATTGTCCTTGAAAAATAAGTTCTTGCTTTTTTAAATTCTTTATTTGATATATTTAGTGAGCCTAATCTGTAAAAATATATCCATAACAATTTTTGTTCTGTAAGTTCTTTCAAATATTTTTTAATAAAATATTCTTCTGATTCTATCTTGTTTTTTAAGTTTAATGTTGTGTTTTTTTTATGCTTATATACATTTACTAAAAATTCTGAACAAAAAGCGATTTCGCCATATTTTGAAATCCTTATAAATAATTCCCTGTCTTCGGCACAATTTAAATTCTCATCAAATAATTCTTTTTTAAGATATTTCTTTTTAATTATTGCAGTTGAAGGAGTTATCCCTTTATAAACAAAATCTTTTAAGCTAACATTTCCTTCTAATTTAAGTTTATAACCTTTCTTAAAAACACCATCATCTTTTATCAGATAATAATTTGAATGAACCACTATGATATTTTTATTTCCTGAAAAAACCTTCATTTGTTTCTCTAATTTTTCAGGCAACCATTCATCATCATCATCTAAAAATGCAACATATTCTCCTTTTGCTTTTTTTATGCCATCATTCCTGGTTGATGCTGGATTGTGTGGCTTTCTTTTCTTTAGAAAATATCTTATTCTTTTATCTTTGAACTTGATGATCTCTTTTGTATTATCTGTTGAAGAATCATCAACAACTATTACCTCAAAATCTTGAAATGTTTGTTTTAAAATACTATTTATTGCTCTTCTTAGAAGCAAGGCACGATTGCGAGTGGGAATTATTATGCTTACAAGTTTTGTTTTCATTTCAACACCTCTATCTCAAACTCTATTTCTGAACTAGGAAAAGTCCAAGCAAACAGACGACAATAATGAGGATGATTAAGATTTACTAAAAAATTAAAAAACCTATTTAGGTATTTGTTCTTGCCCAACCATATATTCAGTTTTACTTTCTTTACTTTAAACATATCTTTTTTTGCCCCAACTTGATGAGAGTAATTTCCTTTCCTAAAATAATCAAAAGAAAAAGGAGTAAAAAACCTTACATGCGTTGGGTCGTTAAATTGCCCCAAAGACGAATAAAAAGGTGTTTTGACTTTTAGAATTGCTCTATTTTTACATATTCTATGTAAATCGTGCATTAAAGGAATAAAATTATTGATATGCTCTAAAATATGGAAGGCAAGAATCTCGTCTATAGAATTTTCTTTAAATGGAAGTGGGGTTTTTTCTAAATCCCAGATTTTATTAGGTTTAACTTCTTTTGAAACATCAATATTAATGTAGCCTTGCTTTTTATCATTTCCACAGCCCAAATTTAATTTCATTCTCCCATCTCCTTTTGTTTTTTTAGTTTCTTATAAATAGAGATTGGAACTGTGATAAAGAAAAATAATCCGCTTAAAAAACTCTTTGATATTTCTCCTATTCTTGTGTTTAATCTTTCTGATATTTCCTGCTCTTCTTTCTTTGACATTCTTGCGAAGGCGGGGAGTTCGTATTTCATTTTAATATTTTTGGACAAGCTTTTTTAATATCTTTAATAACTAAATCATAAACAACATCTGCTTCTTTTTTACTTTTTAAACCAACAATAATGATTCCCCCTAATGCAAAAATAGTTACATAAGGTTGTTTCTCTTTATTATGCACAGACATTTCTTTCTTTTCTCTTATATGAAACTTCTTAGAAAATCTTGATCCATAATTCTCTCCGAAAGATACTTCACTCCATCCATATTTTTCAATTAATAAGTCAAATTGTTTTGCAGAAATTCTTTCTTTTTTTAATGGTATTCTTCCACTCATTACTATATTTGAAATTTTAAGGTTGTTTTTCATTTTTATAAAACCCTCTGCTCTTTCTTAGCAACTTTTTTATGAACCCTCATGTGAACACTTAAACCATAAGTCTTATCAATATTCTTTTTTCCACAATAAGGACAAGTTACTTTTTTCCCTTGCGGTCTTTTTCCTCCACCCATTTTATTTTTCCTCTTGTTCTAATTTAATTTTAATTCTATTATTGAGTGATGGTTCTATTTCATATATTGTTGGGAACTCCGTAAATCCCTTTCTTTTTAATAATCCCATCTCTTCAAATAGTTTTAACTTTCTAAATGTTTGACCCGAATAAAATTTGTAAATGTCTCTAGAAATGATTTCTTTTTGTTTTTTGAGCATGAAATATAATAAAATTTTCATATCCCTTTTATTAATTAATCCTCTTCCTATTCCATGATTTGGATGTTGAACAGAATGGCAAAAAATACATAGAATACTCTTTATCTCTGGTTCATATCTCCAATGGTGTTCTTGTAATAGTTCTAGATTTTCTTCATTACACACATAGCACATTCCATTTTTAAGTCCTTTTTTTAATTTTATCCATAGCTTCAAAGATAAGTTGTAATGGGGGAACTCCTAATTTTATTGCCTGGGTTTTTGCTATTGCTTCTGCATCATGGTTTCTTCTTTCTGTGAGAACCCTTACAAGATTCTCTATGACTTCTGGTTTTCTTTGTTGCTTTATTTTTCTCCAAGCCTCAACTTTTTCTAGATTATCCATTATTAAATTTTCTGCATTTTCTAGTTCTTTAATATCTCCTGTCAATATTTTTTTATTCATCCTTATCTTCTTTAGATTTTTTAGTGGGTTTATATTTTCATCCCAAGAATTAACAAGAAACTCTATGAACTCGCTTTGCGTCATGGCATTTATATTAGATCCTTCTTCAATTAAGTGTATCACATCATTATCTAAGTTGAATAGTTTATGTGTTGCGTTGTCTTTTCTTTTCATTTTGTTTTTCCCCTTGTTTTGTTCTCCATTAATTTTTTATGTAATTTGGATTCTTTATGATTCTTTAAATTTGCTTTTGTATGTGCATTAGAAATTCCTGTAACTTTATATCCACATTGGCAGATTATAAAGGGTTTATCTTCCATGTTATAAGTAAGGGCATAGGGCTTTATAAAATTATTGTTTTTTTGATGGATTTTGTTGACCTTAGTTTCTTATGGAAAAAGAGGGCTTGAATAATGTATTATATATATTATATGTATTATGGTATATATAATATATAATATATAATATAAGAGATGATTTTTTCCATAGGAAATAGAGGTATTCCCTCTATAATTCAGTTACTTTAGGAGATCCTTTTTTGTGATTCATACTAGGATTATCATATGTATAATGTTTTAATTGTATATATTAAAGGAATTGTTTTAAAATCCCCTGCCCTCGCCGAGAGTTCTCTCGGCTCACTCGGAAATTTTTTAAATTATCCGCCCTACCGAATATTTTCGGCTTCTTTTTTTTGAGTGAGGGGCGGGGTTGTTCACTAAGGTAAACCTTAGTATATGATTAATGAATAAAGTGGGATTTGGGTTAGTAAATATATTTAAAGTAGTGGCTCTTGATATAATAGTTAGTTTTGTGTGGGAGAGTTCCATTGTTCGGCATTGAAAGTCTTACCTCTTTTGATTTGATTGGTGGTTCTCTCCTGCTTAAATTGAGTTGAACATTATATCAACTTCTTAAAAAAAGCTTCTTAGAATTGAGCTATGGCTTAGAAATATAGGGTATTCTCATACAAGTATAAAAATAAGAAATGATAACAATATTAAGGCGGTTACTGTAATATCAATCATGACCCAAATAAAAGCAAGTTTGAGCCAACCGCTTAAATTACGAAACTTTATTTTTTCTTTCATTTTGATTTCCTAGAAATTTTTTTGCGAATCTTACCCCAAGATCGGAATCCGCATCCGAAGAATCCCTGCCGCAATCCAAGTTAGCATAACCCGAATCCGCATAGAACCCAGCGACATAGCCATTTTCTTTAGAAATATTATCAGGATTCTGGACAAATTCCCATGTGTTTAATAAGTTTAATTGATCTCTGTATTTAGAATTTCTAAGCCATTGGATTTGTTCATAGGTTGGTATTGATTCTCCCTTGCTTAAATCTTTTTCACATTCTGCATAAATTTTTCCTTTGTGATGTATCTTTGTCTGAATTTCAATCTTTAGTTCAGGAATATAAAGCCATTCAGATTTTTTAGATTCTTCCTTGTCAGATTCTTTCTTTAATTGCTCTTTGAGTTCTTTTAATTCCTTTTCTTTTTTTTCAATTTGTTTTTGTGTTTTATTTGATTCCATTATTCCTTCTCTTTTAAATCAACTTTATCTGAATGTTTTGAAATAAGGTGTTGTTTCATTAAATGTTCAACTTGGTTTTCAGTATGCCCTTCTATTTTCTTATCACAATATTTACATTTCTTTTTTATCATTTGTTCTCTACCTTTAATTTTTTTGCGAACCTTACCCCGAGATAGGAATCCGCACAAGAAGAATCCCAGCCGCAACCCAGCCTAGCATAATCCGAAACCGCAACGAACCCCGCGACATAATTATTCTTTCTACTTAAGTTAAAAGGTTGCTGAATAAAGAAATCATCGTCATTTGAACTTCCATCCATTTTGAGAGTCTTAGCATATTTAGAATTAGCTAACCAAATACATTGCTCTGCTGTTAATAATTCTTTTTCTCTTTTAGACAATTCTAATTTATCCCAAGATTTATTTTTGTCGTGAACTTCAATCTCTACAGAAATTTTTAATTCAAGAATGTCTAACCATTTACTTGGGTCGTCTTTAATCTCCTTTTTACAATGTGGACATTTCATATACTAACCTATACTATATAGTATATAAATATATGTATACCCTATTATCATATTATTTTTGGATTAAATTTAGTATTTTCTGTCTTAATTTATAAGTGTTAGCAAATTTAGAATACCCAAACCAACCTTGTAAAAAACTTTCTAAATTTTCTCTTTCTATTAATCCACAACGATAAAGATTAACTTTTCTTTCAAGTCGTTTAAGGAAATAACTTATGTTTCTCTTCTTTAATAATTTATAATGATAGAATATTCTATAACCTAAAAATGTAATCCCATTTCGTAAGGCGTGGATTTCTGATTTATCTGGATGTAATTCTAACTTTAAATTTTTTAGGTATTTTTCTATCTTATTCCTGAATTCTAATAAAGCTTTCTTTTCTTTATGTAAAATAACAAAGTCATCTACATATCTAATATAGTATTTTGCTTGGAGTCTATGCTTTATGAAATAATCTAAATTATTTAAATAAACATTAGCGAAAAATTGTGAAGTATAATTTCCAAGGGGTAGTCCTTTTCCCTTTATTGGTGTCTCAAAATTCTCTAACACCATTTTAATTAATCCTATGAAATCTTCATCCTTTATTTTCTTTCTTAAAATATCTATTAGAATTTTATGATCAATCGTGTCAAAATAATGTTTAACATCTGCTTTAAAAAAATAACCTTTGATTGAATTATTATTAAATGGTTTCTTAATCTTTCTTCCATTTGAAGATACTTTTTTAACAAAACATTCAAATCTTTTTACTGCAATGTGTGTGCCTTTAAATTTTCTACTTGCGAAAGAGTCATAAATAAATCTTTTTTCATATATTGGTTGGATAAGGTTTATTATGGCATGATGGACTATTCTGTCTCTAAATATTGATGCGTGAATCGTTCTTGTCTTGGGATCTCTAATGATAAATTTTTTTAGTTTATATGGTTTATATCTTTTTAGTTTGAGTTCTTTTTGTAACAATCTTATATTTCTATCTAAATCATATTCAAAATTAATAACATAATCTTTCTTGCATTTTCCTTTTCTCGCTTTTTTAAATGCAGATGTTAAATTATCTTTTGAATAAAGTTTCTCATATAGTTTACTGTATGTCTTCATTATAATGCCTTAGAGATTAACAGGTTATTCCGAGATTGGAATTCGCATTAGAAGAATTCCTGTTGCAATTCAGATTAGCATAATCCGAATTCGCATTGAACCTAGCGACTAATATAGCATCTTCATTAAGTTCCACCATGATTTTAGTATTCGCTCTTAACTTACCCAGAGTTATTCATAGCTACTAACTATCATCATTGTATTTTATGGTTTTTCAACACTATGAAAGATGCGTGTAGCCTGTTGAAGTTTTCACACCTTCCCTATAGGTAAACTTATGAAACCTCTAAGGCAAAAAGAAATAACCTTTTTAGTTTTTAAATATTCCCCTCTTTATCCTCTTTATTGTTAGAATTGCCAATTTCTAGGGTTAAGGAATCCACCCCTATGTCTTTTTCTTTGTAAACCATATTGTTGTGGGAATCTTCCCCCTGGAGAAAGACTTTCTGTTACAACTCTCGCACTCCTTAGGCTATCTCTTTCTCCGCCACCTAATGCTCTATTGTAAGCACTTTCAATAGTGTGTAAAATATTTAATATTAAAATCTCATGCCTAGATTTCTTTTCTATGGTGTCCATACCCATTTTTTCATAATTAATATAAATAACATCTGCTAATTCATTTCCGAGATCATATAAAATCTCATTAATCCTATTATCTGCATAAGTAGATAATATCGTGTTTCGGTTTAAATAAAAAGAAGTTACATTCATAATTAATTGAACCCCATAACTATTTAGAATAATTAGGCTTTTATCTTTTGGTACTTCATAAGTAACATTCTCATCTTTATCCACTTTTACAATATCTCCTCTTAAAAGATGTTCAATCCTTTCTAAGATATTATCTAATTCTAACTGCCACATAATGAGATTACTATCCTGTTGTTGTCCGCCATAAATGCCACTAGTAGCGTAACCACCCAATTCAGCAATTTTAGTATCTTGCTGTTTTAATTGTTTTTCCAAGAAATCTAAATGTTCGTTTGATGCGTCTCCATTTGTCATTTATCTTCTACCTCTTTTTCTCTTTTGTGCTAAAATTCTTCTCCCCTTAGCTAAACCTCTTAATTGTGCTGGAGTTGCTTTTCTTTTAATAGATTTTGGTCTTTGAGGAGAACTCCTTCTTTTATTAAATCTGACTATTTCAACAACTTTGTTATTTCTAAATCCAAGTCTACGATTTCCTTTGAATCTCCATCTTGTTGGTTTTTTCCCTCTGGGTGCTTTTTTAATTACTGTTCTTTTTAATTTTTTTAACTTTGAAGGCATACGAGGTTTCCTTGTTCTAGGTCTTGTGGGTGTTCGCCTTGTCTGTCTTCTCTGTTTTGATAATCTTCTTGGAGATCTTCTATGAACTATCTTGGGTCTTGGTAGTCTCTTAGTTCTTCTAACTCTAGATCTTGGCAGTTTTTTTGTTCTCCTACCAATAAATCTTTTTTGTTTAGCGAACTTAGCTAAACTTAATTGTCTTTTTTCTCCATGGGTATCAATTCTCGGCTTTCCTTTCTTTTCTATATATTTATCTTTTAATGTTATCTTCCTTCCTTTTTGGATTCTAAATGACCGATATTTCTTTTTTGTCCTAGAGAAGTGTCCCTTTTCTCCTTTGGTTAATTTCCCTAATTTCTTGACTTTTCCAACCCCTTCAATTTTGAAAGTCGCACCGGTTGATTTATCTATTGAAAAAGCACCACGATCTAAGGCTTGTGTTTTTGATAAAGGAACTTTACTTAATTTTATGAATTTTCTTTTATGTTTTCCATAAACATTAAACCCTTGCTTTCCGACTACTTTCTTTTTCACTTTCTTTTTTGGTCTTACCCTTGGTCTTATTATTGGTTTAATAGGTGGTCTTCCAACTCTGGGTCTTGGAACAACTCTCCTTCTAGGAACAACTCTTCTTTTTGGTGGTCTTCTTCTAGGAACAACTTTCCTTCTAGATATGATGGAAGTTAGAGTCCTTCTTTTAATAGGAAAATATTTTTTTGATGGTCTCCTTCTTAATGATACAAAATCCCTTGAATGATCAAATCCAGTTTGTTTTTTTAAATTTACACTTAATTTCTTTCTTTTATTTTTTAATTGATTCAATAATTTCGTTCTTTTAATCTTTGGAATCTTCAAACCTAATTTATTTTTAATAATATTAACATCTTTAACTAAATTCCTTGTTGCCCTTGATAATCTTATTTTTTTAAGTTCAATTATTGGGACTCTCTTCCCTTCTATTATCGTTGTTGCTAAAGTCTTCCCTCTTTTAATAGCCCAACCCTTACCTAAAACAACTTCTAATTCACTAGAAAATTCTGGAACGACAAATCCTTTTTTAGTGCTACTAAATCTAGTCCTACTTATTTTCCCAACTTTTCCAAATATTCTTTCTTTTGGAAAAACAAAAATCTGTGGTTTTGCTTTTTTAAAAGTAACATCTCCTATCAATAAATCTATAAATCTTGCTTCTTCTGTTCCTCCAAGTCCTAATCTACTAATCTTAATCTGTGCTTTCCCTGTTTTTGGACTAAATGGAGAAGCCCAAAGAAATCTCTTTAATTTTAATTGATTTGGTTTAAAAATACCCTTACCTAATAAATCAATTTGTGCTGTGGCTATTGGTCCTTTTTTTCCGATAACTGCTCTTAATTCTTTTTTACTATAACCGAAACTTCCTTTAATAGCAGCAGTATTTAAATCAACTTTCTTTCCAAAAA
>JAUXAD010000003.1 GCA_030620045.1 archaeon | reverse complement strand
AGTTGCTTTCAGAAATGAAAGATGTCGTGAGGCATGGCTCTGGTATAGAAACGAGACGTCCTCTTTGAGGAAACGCTGGAACGAGCATCCCAACTGATGCAAGGTCTTGAACCGCATAGTCAAATGTTAACAATTTCCGTCTGTTTTAAACAGGGAAATACAGAAGGTGGCCTATTCCCAACTTACATTTCATCACACAAATATTTTAAAATGATTAAAACATTATAATTGAATGAAAGGAACATTCATTCTTTGCCTTATTGAACCGAAAAGAAAAATAAGATTGGATGAAATAGAAAATGTTGTTAGGAGTGGTTCTGGGAATTATTATTTAATCGAACAAAGAGAGGATGAAGGATTTACTAAGAAAGAATTAAAAAAAGCAGTGGATAATTCAAAAGGTTTCCTAGGGATTGCACGCAAAAAAATAGAACTTGCAAGAGTTTATGGCCCAGATTCTTTATATGTGAGAATATTCAAAGAGTTAACCAAAACAAAGGGTAATTTTTCCCTCGTTCAAGCTTATGGTGGAGAATCTTCGAATTTCTAAACATCAAAAATCAAATATTTGTGACTCTTAAGTTTTACAC
The DNA here is from genome assembly GCA_030620045.1 of archaeon. Classification (GTDB taxonomy): domain Archaea; phylum Nanobdellota; class Nanobdellia; order Pacearchaeales; family GW2011-AR1; genus JAUXAD01. The sequence goes on along the minus strand of JAUXAD010000003.1, from coordinate 47,151 downwards.
TTTCTAAACATTTAAAAAATCCTTATTTTTATTATTCTTATTGGGACCTTAGCTCAGCGGGAGAGCACATGACTGAAGATCATGGTGTGCGGGGTTCGACTCCCCGAGGTCCCATTTGAAAACAACCTAAGCGGTTTTTTTCGATTTTCCCTTCTTTTGCGGTGAGGCGATTTCTAATTGCCTCCGCGGAAATCGCTAAGTCAAAACTTTTATAAACAAGTTTTAATTAATCAAATTATAAAAGATGGTAGAAAAAAAGAAATTGAAAAAAAATGGTGAAGCTCTTGGAATTTCTGGTTTTACATTAGGGATAGCAGGATATTTTTCTTTGCTTTTTATGGGACTTTTAAGTTTAGCTTTTTTCATAATAGGTTTAATCTTTTGTATTATTCAGCAAAAAAGAAGTCCCACAAAACTTGGGAAAGTAGGATTAATAATAAACACTGTTGGAATAATTATGGCAATTGTTTTAGTAATTGTTGTTGCAATATATTTATATCCACTTCTTCAAGAACAATTGCAAAACCTTCAAACTTAAAATGAAACCACAAATTAGAAATAAAAAAGCAGCAATGGAGATGAGTGTTGGAACTATTGTTACTGTAGTTCTACTTATGAGTGTTTTAGTTTTAGGGATTTTTTTGATAAAAGAAATTTTCTTCACTGCAACAGGAGCAATTGATTCAATTAGTACTGAAGTTGAAAGTGAGATACAAAAACTTTTTAGTGATGAAGGAAAAAAACTTGCTATTTATCCTACTGCAAGAGCCATAACCTTAAAAAAAGGAGATGCCCCAAAAGGTTTTGCTTTTTCTGTTCAAAATAAAGATGTAGAATCTGCAGATTTTACTTATACTGTTACAGCAGATGATGTTTCAAAATGTGGGTCTTTAACAAAGTCTGAAGCAGATAGCTTTTTACTTGGAGGAGTAGGAAGCTTTTCATTAGGAGCAGGAAATGCATTAGAACTTCCTAGATTAGTTAAGTTAGCTATTCCTGAAACAGCACCTCCTTGCACACTAATCTATATGGTAGATGTGAAAAAAAGTGGAGATCCTTATGCAGGAGGAGAAATCTTTGTTACAATAAAATAAACTTAAATTTAAAAATTACTTCTTCCTATCTTATTTATGCCTTTAAAATTATATAATACTTTAACAAGAAAAAAAGAAGTTTTTGAACCATTAAAAAAAGGGCATGTTGGAATTTATTCTTGTGGGCCGACGGTTTATTGGTATCAGCATATTGGAAATATGAGGACTTATGTTTCTAATGATATTTTAAAAAGAGTTTTTTTGAATAATGGCTTTAAAGTGAAACATGTAATAAATGTAACTGATGTTGGACACTTAACTTCTGATTCTGATATTGGTGAGGACAAAATTGAAAAAGCAGCAAGAAAAGAAAAGAAAACAGCAAAGCAAGTTTCAAATTATTATTTCAAAGTTTTCAAAGAGGATTTAAAGAAATTAAATATTATTGAACCAGATGTTTGGCCACGTGCGACAGAGCATATTAAAGAACAGATTGATTTGATAAAAAATTTAGAGAAAAAAGGATATACTTACAAAACTTCTGGTGGGATTTATTTTGATACTTCAAAGCTAAAGGATTATGGGAAGTTGGTTCGGTTGAATGTTAAAGAATTGAAGGCAGGAAAGAGAATTGATATTGGAGAGAAAAAGAATAAAACAGATTTTGCTTTGTGGAAATTTTCTTCTTCCCAAGAGGGAAAAAGGCAGCAAGAGTGGAAATCTCCCTGGGGGGTTGGTTTTCCTGGATGGCATATTGAATGTTCTGCTATGTCTTCTAAATATTTAGGAAAACAGTTTGATATTCATACAGGAGGACAAGAACATATTGCGGTTCATCATACAAATGAGATTGCTCAGAGTGAAACTGCGTTTGGAAAAAAGCCGTGGGTAAAATACTGGATACATTTTGCTTGGCTTTTGTTTAAAGGAGAGAAGATTTCAAAAAGTAAAGGGGGTTTGTATACTCTCTTCCAATTAGAAGAAAAAGGTTTTTCTCCTTTAGCATTTAGATATTTATGTTTAACAACACATTATAAGAAGCCTTTGAATTTTTCTTTAGAAATTCTTGAGATGGCGCAAAAATCTTACAACAGATTAAAAAATATAATTTCTGGATTGAAAAAAGGGGAAAAGAAAAATAAAAAGAATATTGAAGGTGCAAAGAAACAATTTTTAAAAATCATTAATGATGATTTTAATTCCTCTAAGGCTTTGTCGTTTTTATGGGATATATTGAGGGATAATAGATTAAATGATTCTGAAAAATATGAACTTGCGCTAGATTTTGATAAAGTTTTTGGGTTGAAATTAGATGAAGAGGAGAAAATTAAAGTTCCGAGTAAAATTAAAAAATTGATTGAAGAAAGAGGGAGGGTGAGAAAGAAAAAAGATTGGAAAAAAGCGGATGAATTACGAAAGAAGATTAATAAAGAAGGTTATTCTGTTGATGATATTAAAGGGGGAGTGAAGGTAAAAGAAATTTAATTAGAAAAGTTTATTTTGAAGCAAGGATGTATAATTTATCATATTTGAATTCTTTATCTGATAGAGAAGGTTTTCGGCTTAATTTAATTATTTTAAATTTATGTTTCTGTAGTTTATTTTTAATTTCTTTTTCAGAAAATAAGTTTATAAACATTTTGTACCCAGGTAAAAATGGTTCATCTTCAAACACCTCGCCTTCGCCTTCTTGAAGTGCTAATAACAATTTTCCATTTTCTTTTAATATTTCACTAAATTTTTTCAAAATACTATCTACTTCCTCTTTAGCTATGTGTATCAAAGAATAAAAACAAAAGATTGCATCAAAACTATTTTGTTGAAAATTAATCTTTTTCATATCCATTAAGATGAGATTTCCTTTTGGATATGTCTGTTTAGCAATTTTAATCATTTCTTCAGATAAATCAATTCCAGTATAATCAACCTTGTTTTTTTTAAGTAGTTCATAATAATCTGAATTTCCACAACCTACATCAAGCACTTTGGCATTTTTTGGGAGTAGTTTAATGAATTGCTTAATAATCTCAGTTTCTTCTGGAGATTCTTTGAAAGATTTTGCATACTCTTCTGCAATTTTATCATATATTTCCGTAACTGATTTTGTTTTATCCATATAACAAATATTTTGGTTTAATATTTAAAATCATCGGTAAATGATTAATGAAAAATATAAAAACTCTTTTTTGTAATTAATATTATGAGTGAAGAAAATAAAAGTTGTCCTTGTCCAAATAAAAATTGCTCAAGGCATGGCAAATGCAAAAAGTGCCAAGCATATCATCATGCAAGGGGTGAGAAGACGAGTTGTGGGAAATGAAAAGAAAAATTAGTATTTGGGATATAATTGCATTATTAGCTCTTTTGAGTATTGTAGTTTGGGTTACCTTAAAGATAGTGGGAGTTATTAAAACACCACTTTGGTTAGAATATGCTCCAGTATATAGTGCTTCATATGTTGCAGGTTGGCTTATGCATAAAGTATATTCTGTTTCAGCAGATGTAAAAGATTTAAAGAAATTTAAAGATGCTACAATAGATGAAATAAACAAAATGAAAATAAATTGTGCAAAGAATCATGATTAGAAGATGGTGAAAACAAGAGGATTAATAGAGGCTAGAAAAAAGTTAGGTAATGTAGATAGAATAATAGACAATATGTTGAGGAAGAAAAAGAAGATCAAGATATTTGAATCTGGTTGCGGGTATGGAAGATTAATAATGGATCTTGTTCTAAAGTATGGAAATAGAATTGATGTAGTTGGGATGAATTTTAAAAAAAATCATGGAGGTTTGGAAAAAATGATTTCTAATGCACTAAAGGAAAAAATAATATTGAAAGAAGAATTAAAAAAAATTAAGCTTCCAAAGATAATCTATGGAGATGCTGGAGAGAAGATTCCTCTGAAAACTGGTTCAATTGATTTAGTTCTGAGCCAAACATCTGTTTATTTATATAAGAATAAAATGAATTTTTTCAGAGAAGTCGGAAGGGTGCTTACAAAAGAAGGAGTAGGATTGATAACTTATCCCGGAAGTAAAAAAATACCAAAAGAATTTCAACCTTTGTTGAAAATATACAAAAAAGGAAAACAAATTTCTTTTGATAGTTTTATTAAAAGTTTTAAAAATATTAGATTATTTAAAAATAAAGAGGGCTGGCCCGCAATTGAGATAAAAAAGGCTAATTTTGATTTTGGGCTTGAACTTGAAGCTGCAATAAATGTGAATCATCTAGATAAAAAACTATTTGGAGTTCAATCAATTTATTATGTAAAATGAAAAAACAAAAATTTGACTTCATAAATTTAGGATATAAACCAAAAGATGATTTAGTTTGTTTATTTAGAATTACTCCTAATAGAATTTCTATGAAAAAAGCAGCAAATACAGTTGCACTTGAATCTTCTGTTGGGACGTGGACAAAGGTTGCTGGGAAAGATTATGTTAAAAAACTCAGAGCTAAAGTTTTTTCTATTAAAGGAGATTTAGTGAAAATTGCTTATCCTGAGGAATTGTTTGAACCTGACAATGTCCCAAATATTTTGTCTTCTATTGCAGGAAATATTTTTGGAATGAAAGCTGTGAAAGCGATACGGTTAGAAGATGTAAGTTTTCCTAAATCTATTTTACGAAGTTATAAAGGACCGAGGTATGGAATCTCTGGGATTAGAAAAATGATGAAAGTTAAAACAAGACCCTTGGTTGGAACAATAATAAAACCAAAACTTGGTTTGAGGACAAAACATCATGCGCAGTCGGCTTATGAATCTTGGATTGGGGGTTGTGATATTGTCAAAGATGATGAGAACTTGGCTTCGCAAAAGTTTAATGAATTCAGAGAGAGGATTGCAAGAACCTTGGAGAAAGCAAACAAAGCTGAAGAGGAAACCGGAGAGAAAAAGGCTTATCTTGTTAATGTTACTGCAGAAACAAAAGAGATGGTAAAGAGGGCACAGTTGGTTGAGGACTTGGGTGGGAAATATATTATGATTGACATAATCACTTCTGGTTGGGCTGCCCTGCAAACTTTGCGTGAAAGCAATTTTAAAATGGCTATTCATGCACACAGGGCAATGCATGCTGCTTTTGACAGAAATCCAAAGCATGGGATAAGTATGATGGTCTTGGCTGATTTTGCAAGATTGATTGGTGTTGACCAAATTCATATTGGAACAGGAATTGGAAAACTTGAAGGAGAGATAGAAGATATAGAAGATATTGCAGAAGATATTTCATTAAAAGATGTTAAGGCGACAGAAAAACGTTTGAATCAAAAGTGGGGGAAAATTAATTCAGTGTTTCCTGTTTCATCGGGAGGATTGCATCCAGGACATGTTCCATTTTTAATAAAACATTTGGGAAAAGATTTGGTAATTCAGGCAGGCGGAGGAGTTCATGGACATCCTTCTGGAACAAGAGCAGGAGCAAAAGCAATGAGACAGGCTGTTGATGCTGTGATGAAAGGGAAGAGTTTAAAGGAATATGCTAAGAGACATGAGGAATTGGGAGAAGCTTTGAAAAAATGGGGAAAATGAAAGAAAATGGCAAAAAGACTTAAAGAATATGGTAAAGAGGCTAAAGAATATGATGCAAAAAATGCAGATAAATGTTACAAATTAGAAGTTGCGGACATAAAGGAGAGGATTGAAGGATTTAAGAAATCTGACGGAGTTGAGTTATTAGATGTTGGATGCGGAACCGGGGGGCATTTGCAATATTTGAAAGATGATTTTAAATGTGTAGGATTAGACTATCACAAAGAGATGATTGATTTGGCAAAGAAAAAATTGGGTAATAAGGTGAAATTACAACAAGGAGATATAATAACCTTTAACTTAAATAAACAATTTGATGTTATTACTTGTTTATTTAGTGTAATAAATTATTCTGGAGATTACTCAAATTTCAGAAAAATAATTAAAAACTTTTATAAACATTTAAAAAAAGGCGGAGTTATAATCATAGAACCAGATTATACTGTAAAAGTTTATAAAAATTTTACAGGCAAAGATAAAAGAAGCCCAGAGATGATTATGAATGAAATAGGGAAATGGTTAAAAATAATGCGTGAAGAAGGATTTAAAGTAAAATATTTTTATAGGGGATTACATCAATCTGCAAAGGGATTATATGTCTTAACAAAATGAAAGAAAAAGAATTGACTAGAAAAGAAAGATTAAAACTAAAGGCAAAAGCAGCTGCTAGAAAATTCAAATTTGAATTAAAAAAAGCAGTGAGTACAGGGATTGTAGCAGCATTTGGTTTTTTAATTGCATTATCCTGGAGAGATGTAATAACAGGGTATGTAAGTAAGATTGAGGATATAAATCCTTTAAATGGGAAAATAATAAGTGCGGTTATAATAACAATTATTTCAGTTATAGGAATTCTAGTTGTTACAAAACTTCTTTCTGCGAAGGAATAAAATGAAATATAGAAAATCTGTTTTTGTTGTTGTTTATTCTAAAATAAAAAAAGTTGAATATTTAATTCTTAAAAGAAAACTTCATTGGAAGGGGTGGGAATTTTCAAAAGGAGGAATAGAAAAAGGAGAGAAAATAAGAGATGCGATTAAAAGAGAAGTTCTTGAAGAAACAGGGCTTAAAATTATTGGGATAAAAAAATTTAATTTTTCTGGGAAATTTAAATATGATAAGGAATATCATGATAGAAAAGGTTACATGGGGCAGGCTTTTTCTTTATATTCTGTTGAAGTTAAAAAGGAAAAAGTCAAAATTGATGAAAAAGAACATTCTGATTACAAATGGTTAAGTTTTGAAAAGGCAATGAAAAAATTAAAATGGGCTAATCAAAGGAAATGTTTAAAGAGAGTTAATGATTATTTATTAAAATGAAATTTAGAGAGTTTATAACAAAATCTGGAAAGAAAGTTTTAGCTGGAAAAGATGCTAAAAGTAATGAGGAAGTTGTGAAACAATTTAAAGGAAAGGGTAATGTGATTATGCATACTGCAGAACCTGGAAGTCCGTTTTGTATTGTTGAGGGCAAACCGAATAGAGAAGATATAAAAGAGGCTGCTATTTTTTGTGCATCAAAAAGTCAGGATTGGAGAGATAATAAAGAAGATGTTGAGGTTCATGTTTTTACTGGAAAAGATGTTTACAAAAGAAAAGGAATGAAGTTGGGAACTTTTGGGGTGAAGAAGTTTAAGGGGATTAAGGTTAAGAAGGGGGAGATTGAGGGATTTGAGAAAGGGAAATGATAGAAATAATAGCATTAATAATTAGTGTAATCACTTTAATTGTTAGTATAATAGTATTGATTATTTTGTGTTTGAATTACAAATTAAATAAAAGACAAACTGAAATATTGAGTGGTCAAAATGAGTCACGTGATTATCCATATTAACAAAATATAAAAGGATATTAAATTAACAATTTCCTAATAATTTATCTAAGGCTGAACAATATTTTGTTGCATCTCTTGTTTTTGTAACATCCCTATATTTCGTAACTGTTCTGTATTTTGTAATAGTTCTAGTCTTTTCTACTTCTTTTGTTGGAGAATTTACATCATAATCAGAACTTTTATAATCGCCTTTAAAAGAAACTAAAAATTTATGACTGGCACCACTCGTTAAAAAATGTCTTGTTGATGTTGTTGTATAAGTCCCTTTTGATGTTCTAACATTAAAATCTACATTAAAATATCCACCAACATCATCTGTATTTTGTATAGTGGTCCATACATCACATCCAGAAGTCCAAAAATAATCCCGATAACTCTTTTCTAAAACCCTATATCTAAGATTTTCATAATCAGTATAAGTTTCTTGAACCTGATAAGGTTCTTGCGCTTCATAAGGTTCCTTCTCGGTATAACTTTCTTTCACAACATAAGGAACCTGCCATGATGCTCCAATAAGAACTCCAACCACTAAAATAGCCGAGACAACTAACAAAACTGCCAAGGTGTGATTTTTATTTTCTACCATCTTACTTAATTAAACAATCAACCTATTAAAAAGTTTATTGTAGTGAAGAAAATAAAAATAATCACCCAAAAATTCTATCAAAAAATCTTGTTAAAAAATTATCTTGTGGTTGGATTTCTCTAACTGCTTCGCCAGTTGCTGGGGCTGGTTCTGATTCTGACTCAGGTTCTGGTGCAGATTCTTGTTCTGGCTCTGGAGCAGATTCTTCTACTTCAGGTTCTTCAAACTTTTCCTGTTCTATTTCAATTTCAACAATCTCATCTTCAATAACTTCAAGTTCTTCTTTAATTTCATTTGCATCTTCTACATCAGGTTCAAATTCTTCTACTTCTCTCTCTGCTTCATCTACAATCTTATTAATTTCATCATTTGAAATATAATCTTCATTTCCTTCATCATCTACTATCATTTGATCCCCATTTATGATTCTCTCCTCATTAATTTTTGACATGACTATTTCACATGCTGATTCATCTTCTATACCCATTTCAATACATTCTCTAGGAATTTCCTGTGGTTTTGCAATAAGTATTGGACAAGCCATATCTGAACACATCCACTCACCATTACTACACATACAATCAACCATTTCAATTCCATCACAATCTCTCATTGTTGTTTCTCCCTCTTCACATTTTGGTTTTTCTTCTTCACAATATTCATTAGATACTATTTTGTGACGCACTCCTATTGTTCTAGTAAGCTGGCATTCTGTCCCTAATCTCCATTCATATTTTGGTACTGGTTCTGGAACTACTGCTTCTATTTCACAACAAATTTCTTCTTTTGGTTTAGGCTCTAAACATGCCATATCTAATCCTACCCATTCACCATTAACACACTCACTATCTACTACTTCTATTCCTCCTGGGCAAGTCCTCATTTTCACTTGACCCTCAGTGCATTGTGGTTGGTCACATTCTTCTCCTTCACATTTTTCTTTTTGTTTTGACTTTTGCTTTTCCATTTTTTTCATCAGGCCCATAACATCTATTGGCTCCATTCCGTGTTCATCCATAAATTCTTTACATTCAACAACTGACATAGTATAACATTCTGGAGGTAATTTCATCATTCCCATTCCTGTATCTCTTTTTTGTTTTTCAATAAATCTCCCGCATTCTTCTGGATTTGTAATTCCTGCTTTTCTGCAAAGTTCAGGAACACTGTCATGAATCATTTTTTCTTTTAATATTACTTTACACTCTTGAGGAGATAATGGAACACCATCTTTAATACATTCAAGGGGAATATTGGAAATATCTTTTGGTGGTGGCAGAGTAATTCCCATTCCTGCCAATGCTTCATCACACTCCATGCTTCTTATAAAGTTTGAACCACTCACACAAACATCTGGAATTTCATCAAAACTAATTCCTTTTTTGTTAAGATAATCAACTTCACTTCCTGGAGTTCCTCCAACTACTATATTTTTTGACATAATCTTTGCACACTCTTCTGGAGTTAATGCCCCAGCATCTTGACATTCTTGTGGCATGCCTTTGTTTATCATGATTGCTCCACATTCTTCTGGACTTAATGCACCAGCTTGTTTACATTCTTGAGGCAACATGATTCTCTTACAATCTTTTGGTGTTAGAGCGCCTGCATCTACACACTCTTGAGGCATATAATTTCCCATAAGATAATCTTCGCATTCTTGAAAACTCATGCCAACACATTCTTGAGGAATCTTAAACTCTTTTCCTGGAGCTACTTTAGGATCTATCATATCTTGTGGAAATAATCCTTTTTCAATTATAAGCCTATTACATTCTTCTTCATTAAGCCCTTTACATTCTGGTGGAGCCATTACTATGCCTTGCTCTTCCATTAATATTCTACATTCCTCTTCAGTAATACCTTCGCAGTCTATTGGTGGTGGCGTCATTCCAGGTCCTATACCTTGCTCTGCAAAGAATGCATCGCATTCTTCTTTGTTAAGTCCTTTGCATTCTGGCGGACCCATCATTCCTTTTTCTTCCATTATTGCCCGACATTCCTCTTCTGAAATTGGCATTCCATCCTTAATACATTCCTTAGGAATCATTCCAGAACTAACCATTTTTTCATTGCAAGCTTCTTCTCCTATGAACTCCCCATTTTCCATGCATTCATTTGGAGGAGGGCCGTGAATTGAAAACATAATTTTATCGCATTCCTCTTTTGTAGTAGCCCCTGCTAAAACACATTCACTCGGAGCATATTTTTCCATCATAATTGCCTCACATTCCTCCCGACTCACTACTCCTGCTGCAATACATTCAGGAGGAGCATGTCTCTCCATCATTTCTTTTTCTTTGCTGTTAATTGCATTATTTATTCTCTGTTGAAAAAGAACTTGTAAAAATTTAGGGAGATTACTTGGCATTTCTATGTCTAAATTATCTAATTCTCTGCAAGCAGATTCATCATTTTGAAATTCGCATCTTATAGCAAGTGCTTTTCCTTTTTCACACTTTGTTTTTTCTGAGGCGATTGGAATATCAGAACAATCACATTCACGAGGATCATTTATGCAAGTTGTAAAAATTTCTAGCATTTTTTCTCCAGCTTCTTTTTGATTCTCTTCCATTTTATCGTCAATTTCACCTCTGAGCCAGTCAGGAGCATCATCTGGATTGCATTTCTCGTCCTGCAACATTAATTCATAATCTTGTTTAGCAAGTTCATCACAATATTCAAAAAGTTTTTCAGAATGTTCTGCAGTAAGTTTTGTTTTTTCTTCTTCTTTTAAATATCCATCTAAATATTCGCTAAATTCAGGGTCAATATCTTTATTCTCTATAATTTTTTTAGTGACTTCATCTACACTCTCGTCTACTTGGTCACAAATATCAGGTAATACCTTTTCCTGCACAACCTCTAATTTTTCCTTTGCATCTTCTAAAAATTCAATTGCCTCTTCTATATTCCCAGCCTTGGCTTCTTCAATTGCTGAATCTACTTGTTTCTCTCTTACCTCCAAGGCAATTTCAACTTTTCCTTCATCATCTGCAAAAGCCATTCTTAAATCATCTACAACCCTCGCTGTAAAAGAATAAGATTGTGCAGAAGCTAGATTAGAGAACAAAAGTGTAAAAACTAAAAATAGTGCTAGTATCACTTCTTTTTTCATATAATGATTAGTTTTTTATATCTTAAAAACTTTGTTCTTTTATGGCAATAAGCAATATTCAGCTTGGGAAGCAAGGAATTAGTGATAATTTTATTAAAACTTTGAAAAATCATTTTAAAAAACATGAACTTGTAAAAATTCATGCATTAAAAAGTGCAGGACATGACAAGGAGAATGTTAAAGAATATTGCAAAGAACTCTTAGATAAATTGGGAAAGAATTATACTGCACGTGTTATTGGTTTTACAATTGTTTTGAAAAAGTGGAGAAAGAAAGTTAGATAATTTTATAAACCTCTTTTTCTCTTGAATTTTAGTTAACCTCAACGAGGTTCTAATTCCGAAAGGAATGCTATAAAATGAACAAAGTATATGAATTAGATGCAGGAGAATATAACTTAAAATTAGCTGAAGCTTTGAAAAAAGTTCCTGAATTTGAAAAACCTGAATGGGCTGAGTTTGTTAAATCAGGACCGGCAAAAGAAAGACCAATAGATGACTCTGATTTTTGGTTTAAAAGAGCTGCTAGTATTTTGAGACAAATTTACAAAAAGAAAATTGTTGGAGTTAATAGACTTAGAACTAAGTATGGAAGTAAAAAAAATAGAGGTTATGCTCCAGAAAAATTCAAAAGAGCAGGGGGAAAAATAATTAGGACTATTCTTCAACAAGCTGATAAAGCAGGTTTTACAGAAATTGCAAAAGCTGTTAGAGGAGTGAAAGAAAGAAAACCTGGGAGACAATTAACTCAAAAAGGAAAAGAATTTTTGGAGGGTGTGAAATAAGATGGGAATAAAAAATACTAAGAAAAAAGAAAAACTTGCAAAAAAAGGAAGACAAACTAAGTGGGCTCCTGTTTGGGCGGTTCTTAGAAAATATGGTATGGGAAAGAGAATTCATCCTTCTCGTATAACTAAAAATAGACGTTCTTGGAGAAGAACTAAACTTCATATTAAACCAAGAAAACAAAGAAAGTCGCACTTTGGATAAAATGGCTAAAAAAACTGAAATCAAAACTGAACAAATTGAAAGAGAATATGTAATCCCACTTAGAAAGAAAACTAAAGTTGTTCCAAGATATAAGAGAACAAATAAAGCGATAAAGACAATAAAGGAATTTTTAGTCAGGCATATGAAAATAAGAGACAGGGATTTGAAAAAAGTTAAGCTTGACAAATATTTGAATGAAGTGGTCTGGTTTAAAGGGATTAAAAACCCCCCGATAAGAATTAAAGTTAAAGCAGTAAAGAAAGGAGATATTGTTGAAGCAGAACTTTCTGAGATGCCTGAGAAATTAAAATTCAAAAAATTAAGAGAAGAGAAAGAAGAAAGAAAAGCAAAAGAAATATTTGAAAAGAAAAAGTCTATGATGGAAAAGGCTAAAGAAGGTATGCAGAAACCTAAAGAAGAAAAGCAAACTGAAGAAGAAAAAGTTGAAGAGAAAGAAAAGAAATCTGCAGTAGTTGAAGCTGGAGAAAAATTAGAAAAAGAAGCTGCTAGGAAAACAAAGCTCGCGACAAAGACTGCTGGAAAAATGACAAAGCAGAAACATCATATAAGAAAGGCGTTGGCGAAATAATTCTCTCACTTTGTTCGCTTATTACATTACTCACATCAGAACAAGTTCATGATGTTCGCTAAAAATTCTATTAATGTAAAAATTTAGATTAATTTATTTTATTAATCTCGAGCGAAAGCGAGCAATTTTTAAAACGAATCAATTTAATCAAATCATGTTAGAAAAATTAAAACAAGAACTTCAAGATTCAGCAAATAGTGAACAGGCGAAAATTCTTCAAAGATTTTTTAAGACAGGGAAAGGAGATTATGGAGAAGGAGATGTTTTTCTTGGTCTAATGGCTCCAAAGATGAGAGAATTGGCAAAAAAGCATAAAGAGCTAAATTTAGATGATATTAAAGAATTATTAAAATCAGAGTATAATGAAGCTAGATGGATTGCATTATTAATTCTAATTAATAAATATAAAAAATCTTCTCTGGAAGAGAAGCAAATTATTTTTGATTTTTATTTATATAACACTGATGGAATAAACAATTGGAATCTTGTAGATATTTCTGCTCCGAACATTGTAGGCAATTGGTTGTTGGATAAAAATAAATCAATCTTGTATGAACTTGCAAAATCAGAAAATCTTTGGGAAAAGAGAATTGCAATAATATCCACATTTGCTTTTATCAGAGAGAATCAATTTGAAGATACTTTCAAAATTGCTGAAATACTTTTAGGAGATAAACATGATTTAATCCATAAAGCAGTTGGATGGATGTTGAGAGAAGTTGGAAAAAGAAACCAAGAAATTTTAGAAGAATTTTTAGGAAAACATTATAAAGATATTCCTAGAACAACTTTAAGGTATGCTATTGAGAGATTTGAAGAAGAGAAGAGGAAGAGATTTTTAACAAGAAAATGGAAATAAATTTAGAAAAAATCAAACAAAAGAAATCTGTCCAAGAACTCTTAGAATTTGGGATTATAAATATTGATAAACCTTCTAACCCTACATCATTTGATGTTTCTGATTTTGTCAGGAAAAAATTAAAACTTCGGAAGACTAGCCATTTTGGAACTTTAGATCCTAAAGTTACTGGGGTTTTGCCAGTTGCTTTAAACAGAGCTTGTAAACTTACAGGATATTTTTTAGGAGAAGATAAAGAGTATGAAGGAATTATGAGAATTCATGAAGATGTTTCTTTAGAAAAAATAAAAAAAGTTATTAAAGAAAAATTTGTAGGAAAAATTATGCAATTGCCTCCTGTAAAATCTAGAGTTAAAAGACAAGAGAGGGAGAGGGAGATTAAGAAATTTGAGTTGTTGGAAAAAGATAGGAAAAATATAAAATTTCGTGCAGAAGTGCAAGGAGGAACTTATATTAGAAAACTTGTTCATGATTTAGGAGATTACATGAAAATTGGAGCTCATATGTTAGAGTTAAGACGGATAAGAGCAGGAATATTTCTTAAAAAAGATTCAATAGCTTTAGAGAAGTTAGAAGAGATGAATGAAGAAGAATTAAAGAAAGTTATAATTCCAGCAGAGATTGTTAGTGAAGTTTATCCTGTTGTTGAAATAGAAAAAGAATGCGTGGAAAGGATTTTGCATGGGCAACCCTTGTATAATAAAAACCTTTCAGAAAAATATGATTTAAAAAAAGAGCAAGTTGTTTCTGTTTTCTGCAAGGATAAATTTGTGGGAATGTTTAAAATAATAAATGAAAAAGATGTTTTTGCAAAGCCAGAGTTTGTTTTACAGCCAATTAATTCTTCTTAAAAAATTTGATTGAAAGAGGATATCTCCAAATCTCTTTTTCGCTAGCTTTCACAGCACCAATTATTGAGAAGATTGTATTCATAATTCCTAATGCAACAAATCCAAGAAAGCCTATTAAGATTAACATTAAGATTGAAGATACTGCAAAATAAATCAAAAGACTAAACTGCCAGTTTAGAACAACCTTAGCATGGCTTTTTGTGTATTTATCTTTTGATGCAAGTAAAATTATAAGAGGTCCTAAAAAACCTGTGAACAATCCCAAGAGATGAGTTATAATTGGTAATGTGTTATCCCCCTTTGCCATATGTGATTGAAGATTATAGGATATATAAAGTTTATGTTTTATGAAATTGATTAATTATCAAAATGTTTAATAATCTCTTTAGTTTTCTTCTTGTATGAAAAAAAGTGTAAGACTTTATATTAACGGAACTGTGCAGGGAGTATTTTTTAGAATGTTTGTAAAAGAAAATGCTGAAAGATATAATGTTAAAGGCTTTGTTAGAAATTTAGAAGATGGAAGAATTGAAGTTTTTTTAGAAGGAAATTCTGATGAAGTTAATAAAATGATTGAACTTTGTAAAAAAGGTCCGAAACATACTCAAATAAGAAATGTGGAAATTAAACCAGAGAGGTTTCAGGATTTTAAGGTGTTTAAGGTGCTGCATATCTAACCAAATCTTCCTTACTTGGTTCTTCAAACCATAAACAACTATATTCCAGAGGGAACCTGCATCTAGAGAATTTAATTTTGAATAAAACAGATTCTGAATTATCACCGAGAGCAAAGGGGTCTTCTAATAATCTCGCTAATCCGGCAGGATGATTTATTAAATCCCGAGCATTAGCATGGCAGTAATCTTCTTTACTAGACCATTTTACCAAATCACCTTTCTTATATCTCTTGGCAACTGATGGTTCCATATTTATGCCCTAACTTTTAAACTTATAAATTTTTATACTAAGAAAAATATATAATAAAATGATATACACAAATTCTGATGGAGGTTCGAGAGGGAATCCTGGACAAGGAGCAATAGGCGTTATAGTCAGAGAAGATGAGAAAGTTCTTACAAAACATAGTTCAAAAATTGGAAAATTTGTTACAAATAATATTGCTGAATATGAAGCTTTGATAAAAGCCTTGGAACTGGCTTCAAAATGTACTAATAATGAAATAACCTGCAATCTTGATTCTGAATTAGTCGTCAAGCAACTTTTAGGAGAATATAGAGTAAGAAATCCAAAATTACTTGAGTTATTTTTGAAAGTTCAAAAGCTTCAAGATAATTTTAATAAAATAACTTACAAACATGTTAGTAGATGGAATAAGTTTCAACAAATTGTTGATGAGCTTGTTAATGAAGAGTTGGATAGGAAATAATTTACTATCATAGAGTAGGAACAGTTAGTAAGATTTATAAAGTCTAATATATCAGAGACTGTATGAAAAACAAAGAAAAAAGTTTTGGAAAAAGGTTAATGCCACTAGGAATAGCTACAGCAGTTTTAGTTGCTGGTACTGGTGCATTAAAATACTCTTCAACACCAAGAGAATTTGAATCAAGAATAAGAACTCCTGATGGAATTGTTTGGAATGCACAAAGTCGAAGAACATGGAATAGACCTGCATTAGATTTTCTTATAATTGAAAGAGTAAAACCTCAAAATAGTACAGAAGCTATTGATAAGGTAAACTTCTACATAGATCCTGAAACTGGTGAATTTGAAGGAGCAGGCGTTGGTAGTTCAAAATTTGGTAGAAATATAACAAAAGGCTCAGAATTTACAAAATACAAAAGACTCTTTGAAGAAACAGTAAACACAGGACATTCTCAACCTTACGGAACAAGAATAGGCCATGATTTAGCTAAGTTAACAAACAGAAAATTCGGGGATCAAATCAGAAATTATAAAAGAAATGTCACAAATGTTTCTGTTGCTCCTACACATCGATTAGTAAATAGAAAATAACTTCTTATTTTTTATATTTCCAAGAAACATTTTATAAATAATCTTTTTCTTATAGAAACATGGAAAAGTTTTTTTGGGCTGATGCGATTGCTGATAAAATCATAAAAGAAAAAGGTAAGAAAAAGCAATATGTCTGTGCTTCTGGGATTACGCCTTCTGGAACAATTCATATAGGAAATTTTAGAGAAGTTATTACAACAGACTTAGCTGTAAGAGCGTTGAAAGATAAGGGAAAGAATGTTCGGTTTATTTATTCCTGGGATGATTATGATAGATTTCGAAAAGTTCCGGCAAATGTTTCTAAAGATTATGAGAAATATATTGGAATGTCTGTAAGTGGTATTCCTTCTCCTTTTGGAAAAGGAAGTTATGCTGAATATTTTGAAAAAGAATTTGAAAAGTCCTTGGAAAAAGTTGGAATTAAACCAGAGTTCATCAGGCAGAGTTTAATGCATAAAAAATGCAAATATGCCTTGTTGATAAAAAAAGCTCTGGATAAAAAAAATGAAATTAAAAAGATATTGAATAAATATCGGAAAGATTCTTTGAAAAAAAGTTGGTTGCCTTTGAATGTTTATTGTGAGAAATGCAAGAAAGATTTTACAAAGATAATAAATGTTAAAGGATATATTATTGAATATGAATGCGATTGCGGGTTTAAGGGAAAGTTTGATTACAGGAAAAAAGGAATAGTTAAATTATCCTGGAGAACTGACTGGCCTGCTCGATGGACTTATGAAAAAGTTGATTTTGAGCCAGGAGGAATTGACCATAGTGTACAGGGAGGAAGTTTTATGACTGGAAAAGAAATTGCAAAAAAGATTTTTAATTATTCTGCCCCTCTTTATCAATTTTATGAGTGGGTTAGAATTAAAGGAGGCAAAGAGTTTGCGAGTTCAAGTGGAAATGTGGTTAATCTAAATGATGTTTTAGAGATTTATGAACCAGAAATTCTGAGATATATTTTTGTAAGCACACGTCCGAATAAAGGATTTGCAATAAGTTTTGATAATGATGTTATAAAAATATATGATGAGTATGATGATTTAGAACACAGATATTATGAAGGACTTGCAAGTGCACAGGAAAAAAGAATCTATGAATTGTCACAAGTGAAGGAAGTAGCGAAGAAAAAACCTGAAAAGATGAGCTTTAAACATTTGATAACTTTAGTTCAAATTGGAAAAGCAAAAGGAAAAAGAGCAAAAAAAGTTAAGAATTGGTTGGAGAATTATGCTAGTGAAGATTTTAGGTTTGAACTTCAGGAAAAGATAAAGATTAAGTTGGATACAAAACAAAAGCAGGCTTTGAAAGCTCTGAAGGAATCTTTGGCTGTTAAAGATTTTACAGAAGATGAATTGTTTAATGAATTTTATAATATTTGTGAAGCAGTTGATATAGATGTCAAAGAGTTTTTTGAAGGAGCTTATGAAGTTATTATTGGAAAAATAAAAGGTCCTAGACTTGCTTCTCTGATTTTAGCTGTTGGGAAAGGGAAGATAATTAAATTGTTGGAGAAAGTGAAATAGAATTGAATATGGTCTACTTGATTTCATAAGAAGTAACATTAATTGTTTTTCCTTCAAGACCACAGGAATATTCTTCGATGATGTTACCTTCAACCATAAGAATAGTGTTTTGAAAACTCCATAATTCATCTTTAAGTGGACCAATTAAACAATAAGTTTTTTCATCTTCAACTTTTAAGCCCAATTCTGTAAAAGGTTCATTTCCAAAAACATAAACTTCTCCTGTTTTTGTTATGGTTGATGATTTTTCATCTTGTTGAGTATAAATGTAAATACCAATTACGATTATTGTTAAAAAGAATATAATCAAGATATAATGTTTCGCTTTCATAATTTTATTAATTTAAGATATTATAAAAATGTTACTAAAGACAAGGATTTAAATCTGATAAATATAAAAAGACCTTTAGACAATTTATAATATGGTACTAATTGTAAAATCAAATATCAAAAAAGTTGTGAAAGAATTAGATAAAGAGAATTCTGTGAGCAGTGTTGCTGATGAAGTTGGAATTGCGATGGAAAGGAAAGTTGAAGACATGTTAGAGAAGGCGATTGAACGGGCAAAGGCAAATGGGCGGAGGACTTTGCAGGGAAGGGATTTGTGAGGGAAAGAAATATGAATGTAAAATATACTGAAACAAAATTGTCAAGTGATTTAGATTCTATAATTAATTTGGTTTCTTCTTCATTCTCGTCAACTCCGGATTCTTCTTTAGATGAATGGCTTTCATTTTCTGAAATGAAAAAAATGATAAATCAAGGAAAAGGGGTTTGTATTAAAGCTCATGATTCTAATGGCAATCTTGTTGGGATGATTTATGCTCAACAAGAAAGTCCTATCAATAACAGAGAAGGTACTGAGAAATGGGTCATTATTGTCATAGCAATACATCCTGACCTGAAAGGAAAAGGCATCGGCTTTGGTCTACTTAATAAGATTGAAGTGTACGCCAAGAAAAAGGGAGTGAAGAAAATGTTTGTCTTTACCAATAAAGGGGATGATAAGGTAATTAATTTTTATAAAAAGAATAAATATGAAAATGCTGGTTTGATAAAAGATTACCAATATGGGAATAATAATTCAGCAGTTTTCCTATTAAAATATCTTTGAGTTTTAAATTAGGATTTGTAAAATTTAAATAGTTCTGATAGTTAATTTTTCTATGGAAAGGGTGGATAAAGAATCAGCAGGAGGAATTATTGTCAATGAAAAAAATGAAGTTGTTGTAGTTTTTACTGATACTAAAAGTTGGCAATTCCCAAAAGGCACGGTTGAAAAAGGAGAAAACTATTTTAAAACAGCAATTAGAGAGATAGAAGAAGAAACAGGATTGAAAAATTTAAAATTGATAAAAAAATTACAGACATATATAAGGTCTTCACATGATAAGGGAAAACCAATTATAAGGGGCATTCATTATTATTTGTTTAATATTAATAAGCAAAAAGTTATCCCTAAAGCAGAGGTAAGCAAATGTGAATGGATTTCAATTAATAAAGCTGAAGATAAATTAACCTATGGGGAAGATAAGGAATTTTTTAATAAAGTGAAAAAAGAGATAATTAGAAAAGATGCCAAAAATCAAAATTAATAAAGAACATAAAGAAGAAATTATGGAGATGGTTAGGAAGGCAGGGAGTGAAGAGTATGAAACTTCATGGGGAGATGATGGAGGTAAAATTTCAATATCTAAGAAAAAATCTGAAGTTAAAAAAGGACGGACGTCTCGGGCTCGGGGAGCAAGGTTTGAGTTAAAGGTTCGTGAAGATTTGGAGAGTAAGGGAAGAGTTGTGGATAAATGGAATAATAATATTGATTTAGAGGAAGGAAAAATAGTTGCTGCAAAACGGAAATACAATCCTTTCAAAAAAATGTTAGTTGTCGGAACAGGATTTCCTGATTTTATTTCAATCAAACATGTTCATAGTGGACTGTATAGCGTTATTGGAGTTGAGGTTAAAATTAATGGGATTCTTTCAAAAGAAGAAAAAGAAAAATGTGCTTGGTATTTGGGGAATAAAACTTTTTCGCAAATCTGGATTGCTAAAGCTGTTAGAAAAGGGAGAAAAATAGAAATTGAGTATGATGATTTTGCAGAAAAGTATGGGAAGAAGCACAACAAAACTTAAATTAATCTCTTTCTTTAATTTTGTATGAGAAAATCACTAGTTTTTATTTTAATATTTTTAATAAGTGTATCTATTATTTCCGCTGTTTGTGATGATTGGCAGATTGACATAAATACGGCATCGCTTGAAGAATTGGATGAGTTAACTGGGATTGGACTCGTAAGAGGGCAGGCAATAATTGATACTCGGCCTTTTAGTTCTGTTGATGACTTGGTAAATGTTTATGGGATTGCTGAGAAAATTCTTGAAGGAATAAAAGCGCAAGGAGTAGCATGTGTAAATAAAGAAACAGAGGAGATTAATGAAGATGTAGAAGAAGTTGAAAATAAAGAAGAAATAAAAAGTGAAGGACAACCTGAATCAGAGTTGGTTTATAACGAGGAAATTGATAAGAAAAAAGATGTAGAATTGAACACTATAAAATTAAATACAAAAAATATAAAAAGCGAGGATAACAACGAAAATTTAAGTAAAAATAATTATGCCTTATATGGCTTTGTAGTTTTTTGCGTTTTGCTTGGGTTTTTGTTTATGCTGAAGAAACGAAAAAATTATAAAACTGAATTTGAGGATATGAATAATGAAAAATAAAATAGAAGAAACCAAAGAGATTAAGGCCGTGTTAATATTTGAGGTTATTGGAAGACCCCCAGAACATTTAGTTGAAACCTTAAATGACATAATAAAAAAGATTGATGGGGAAAAAGGAGTTAGTGTTAAGGAAAAAAAGGTAAATGAACCTGTTTTTATGAAAGACCAAAAAGAATTTTATACGAGTTTTGCAGAGGTTGAAGTTGAGGTTGAGGAAGTTTTATATCTTGCAATGTTAATGTTCAAATATATGCCTGCGCATGTTGAAATTATTTCTCCTGAATTAATTACTCTGGAGAATAATGGATGGAATGAGATTCTTAATGAGCTCATAAGAAGACTTCATGGATATGATGAAATAGCAAGAGTTGTTAAGATTGAAAAGGATATTTTGGAAAAGAAGCTGAAGGGATTGGTGGGAGAGAAAGGGGGAGAAAAATGATAGGGATAGATAATAGTACTGCAGTTACTAATATGGTATATGTAGGGTTAGCACAAGATTCTATTAAACGAATGGAAGATGCTGGAGAGAAAAGACCAATAGTAAGAGATTCAAAATTTCAAGAAATGTTAAAAGATAAAGAGGGAATAGTTCCACAGGTTTATAGAGAAGAGGAAGATGGTATAAAACAGGATAATGAAAATCATCAAGAAGGAATTATAAAAGATTTAAAAGGTGAAAGAAGATTTTTACAGAGTTTTAGGGAATATAATAACGAAGGAAAAACAGAAGAATATACTGATTCCGGAGAGCATATTGACCTTACAATATAATTATTTTAAACAAACCTTGCATGGTTTATATCCTTGTTTTTGAAAATATTCAATATCATTGTTTGAAATTTTATATTTATTCTCGATTAATTTAGAAAATCTACAAGATGATTTATGATATTTTTTTGCATTTGACGATCCAATATATCCTGTAATTGGCTCTTTTGGTTTTTCAACAAAAACTTTTTTTATTACTTCTCTAACAACTGGTCTTTCAACAATTCTCACAACTGGTTTATTAACGGCTTGTCTAATTGGTTTTTCAACAACCCTTCTTGTCTGGGCTTTAATTTTTTTATCTTTATCTATTTCAGGAGGATGAGAGGAGGTTGATTTTTTTCCTTTAGCTATTTTTAATAAATCAATCGGCTTTTTTGCTCCTTTATATTTTTTCATAAAAAACCAAATTAAAAAACCAGCAACTACTATAACTATCCCCCAACCAATTATTCTTCCTGCTTGACTTTCTTCAATTTTTTTGCAAGTACCTAAACAGCATTTTAATTCGTCTAAAGTTTCTACAGTTGAAATGCTACATTCCTCACTTGAATTACAGATTGCTCCATTCAGTTCAGAACAAGTTTTTGTTATAAGAATTTCATCTTCTTCATCTATTGGGGTATAATCTTTTAAAAAATTCAAAAATATTGTTGAATAACTTAGAAGAGTTTCATCCTCTGTTTTTGCTTTTATATTGCCTTGAACTTTTTCCTCTTCATCAGAAAAAATGTAAAGTTCAATCTTAATGCTACTATTCTCCTCTAATTCTTCGACTTGCTCTATTGAAAGTGTAATGTGGGATTTTAATGAATCAGAAACAGATAATGAAATATTTCTTAATGTTTCCTTCCCAGCATTATAAAGATAAATCATCCTCGTGATGTTATAGTTTGTAGACGTAGAAATATTTAATTCTGAAGGTTCAAGTTTAAATCCTCTCCCTTTTTTTTCTGATATCTCTTCAATAAAAATATAAACAGGAATCTCATATTTTAAATTTGCTGTGCTTAGTTCAACTAATTTTAATGTTGGTTGCTCTATATCTCCTATTTCAAAATTTATTTTTTTTATTTCTCCTGATTTAAGATTTACGCTTTCATTATTTGTCTGTATTGTAATTTTATTTTCTTGTAGATTCTGTACTTCTATAAAATAATTAGTTTTAGTACTAACAAATCCAGGATTTATAGAAAAATCTGCTGTATTTTCATTTATTGAAAAATTTTTTGTGAGTTCTTCTTCACTAATTTTGCTTCCTTTCATGTATCTAATATTTTTTATAGCAATTGAATAATTGTTTGGGTTTTTTTCTGGAAGTAAGGCATAAATATAAAACTCCTCGTTTATTTTTGTAACATCATATTCCATAGGCATTCTTACATGTCCTCTGTAAAAAAATAGATTTTCTTTAAGGATTGGCTCGAGGAAATATCCAGAAACTTTTGCCATAAGTGTTTCTCCCTGACTGAAGTTTGTTTTCATATCAAATTCAACTGCTGATATTACTGGCATTACAAATAAAAATAAAATTGAAATAAATATTACACTCTTTTTCATCTAAATAAGAGAAATGTATGGTTAATAAAGTTTATTTTATTAAGACCTTAGAAGCTTGATGAGATTAATGTATAATCCAGCATATACTGAAGTCATAACAAGTTGTCCAGCTAATCTCCCAACACTACTGTTATAACTATAATTAATTTTTTTTATAAAATCATATGCATCAGATAACCCTAATTTTTCCTTAAAAGGTATCATACTGAAGAATCCTTCTGTTATAGAAAAAAAGAATTTTGTACTAATCGGCAATTTCTTTTTAGGTTTTTCTTCGAAATTATCTTCGATATTTTTCATTCTTCAAAAGAATAAAATGGGTATTTAAAAATATCTATAATTAATTACTTCCCCATCTCTTTCAATTTTTTAAGAACGTCATCCATATCTCCCCTCTTTTGACTTTGTGCAGGTTTTCTTACTGGTCGTCTTTGTGATGGAGGTAAAACTCTTCTTGGTCTTGCTCTTTGTGGAGGAATTCCTGGAGGTTGGGGGAATCCAGGTCTTGGTCCTGGTTTAGATTTTCTAAACTTGGATTTTATCTTAAACCAAAAAGTTCTTAATTTATCTTTAAATATTATTCCTACTACAACTAAAATAATTAATCCAATCAATACAAAAATCCACCAATAAGTTCCTTCTTTTTCAATACAACAAATATCACTATAATCTTTGCAGTCCTCATCTAATTCTTTTTCATCTTCAGAGCATTGTGTTTTACATGTCCCATTGTTTTTTTCACATTCTGATTTTTCTGGGATAGTTTCACTTATTGGTTGACAATCATCAGTACAACATTCAGATGTATCTGAAGCATCTACAGTTGAGATACTACATTTTTCACCAGTGCTACAAACTTTTCCTCCTTGTTCAGAACAACTTTCTAAAACTTTTTCTTTACTACAACAAATATTTGTGCCAAAACAACCAGTATAACCACTTAACACATCGCCGCCAGCTTTATCGCAACTCACAGAATGCATGCAAAAGTATCCTGCATCTTTGCAATCAATGCCATCATCTTCTTCGCTGATAATTCCTTTAGGCCATATAGAGTATAAAATAAATGCAGTGTTTCTAATATTTCCGCTGTCCCAACAACCATCTGTTCCTTGTTTTTCTTCAAGCCAATTCATGGTATTTGTTTTTTCTGTGATGTCTTCATTTTGAAATGGAAGTAATGCTAAAGCAGTGTCATAATACTTGCCTTCACCTCCAGGCATTTCCCAAGAACCATCAAGTAATTGTTTTGACAATAAATCACCACGAAAGTTGTTTGTTAAAGAATGCAAGAAAGATTCAGGAAGATATTTTATATTTCCGATTTCATCAGCCATAGTAATTAAATAAGGAAGATAAGAAGAAACACCATATCCTTTAAAATTTAAAACAAGTGCTGCCCATAAACTTGCTTCATAATCACATGGAGTTCCAAAACAAAAAGAATTTACTTTTTCTGAGGTTGTTCCTCCTGCTGATGCTGTATGAGTATTTGCTGAAACATAAATTGTATCAGAACCAGAACCTGTTGTTTTTTTGTATAAGAGATTTGTTGAAAAAGATTTATCACATAAAATTTCAAATTCATAGGTATAACAATCTGAAGAGATTTTAAACCAATAGCCCCCCCCATATTTTGTCAAACAGGCTCCTGCAGGATTACTTATTGTTTTGTCTTCTCTAATAATTATATTAGGAAATGACCAACCTCCATAATCTATTGTGCATGTTGTTTCTTCAGTGCTTTCAATTTGTAAAAGCCAATCCATACTTTCTGGTGTTGTATTTTGAGACAAGAGCCATGTTTCGGCAGTAGTAGTGTCAACCCCTACTTTATCTAAAGCTAAAATCGCCTGAGCTGTTAATTTAATATTAGAATCATATTTATTTTCTAAATCAGAACTAACTTCATCCTTGCATTCTCCTATTGCTAATAAAGAAAAAATCTTATCCTCGAAGGAAGTAAGAGAGGAACAATCTCCCACTTTATCTTCAAGACATTCATATGCTTTGTCTTCTACTGTCTCATTTTCTTGTGCAATTATAAAAGATAGATTTAAGATTAGAAGTATAATTAAAACTCCAAATAAAACTCTCTTTTTCATAGGATATATAATTAAATGTTATTTTTAAAAGTATCTCTCTTTTTATATGCATTACCTAATTGATTTGATTGGAAGTTTTTCCTGACAATATAGTTCACAGGATTTTTTATTAAGTTGCAGAGATTATCTGGAAGACAAACCCCAATCCCTTGATAAAACTCTTTGCAATTTGGAGGCATTATTGGTTTTTTTCTATAGCTCCAAGAAAGTTGTGATTTTATGTAACCTTGTTTTAAAGGAGGCTTATTTTTTTTATTCCAATCATCAATTCTTTTTTCTAATTCATCCTTATCCATTCCGACAGAACGAAATAGATTTATCAAGATAAATAAGGCTCTTTTTTTTCCATCTGTAAGTCCTTTTAGTATTCTAAGGGTGCAAGGAGGAAAATTTTTTTCAGATAGATTACTAAGTTTTATTGGTTTATAATCAAATTTTTTAGATTCTTTTTCTTCTTCCTGATTATTATCCTTATGCCAATCCAATGCCTGCATTAAAAGTTCAGAGGCTTCTCCTTCTTCAACACCTGGCATGAAATTTTTAACCTTTATTTTGAAAGGGTCTGCATCTTTTAATTGGAACCCTTCAATTTCTTCTGGATTTAAAACAACACTTGCTAAAGCTGTTTTTTCATGCAAAGAATAAGGCATTCTAAATAAATGTCGTGGAGAAACCAAGATAATATCTGGCATAACTTGTTCTGAAGCTTGAAAATCTTTTATATATTTATTTGGTCTTGTCAAATTACTAATTTCTTCAATTAATTTTTCTTTTGTTTTTTCCATAATATATTTTGTTATAATCCTCGGCCATTCTGGAAACATGTTTTTTGTCTGAACTTCATTTATCTCTTTAGGAAAAGCTTTCCAAGGGATTATTATGTGAAATCCTTTACTTCCACTAAACTTAATCCCAATATTTTTAATTCCATGAAATTTGAATAAATCTACTATAATCTTAGCAGAAATTTTACTATAATCTATATATTTGCTATCTATATCGATGAGCAAATCCCAGCCAATTCTTAAGTTATTTAATTGATTTTCATCCATTCCTGTTTGAAGTTTAAGAGGGTCTTCCCAAAGTTCTTCAGAGCAGTGGAGAGATGTTGCTCCTTTTTTTACCACTGCTAAAATGTCTCCAGGATATTCTAATGTATCTGGCCTTTTTCCAAAACCCTCAAAATATCTGGGTATAACTTCTCTATTTTTAGAAAAATCAAAAATAGCTCTTTGAATATCCTGTCTTGAATAATATAGTTGAGTTATTTTTCTAATTCTTTGTTCTCGGATACTCTGGGCTTCCATAAAAGAAAACATTAAAGAAAGTTTAAATAAATACCTTATCTTAAGTATAATAATACTTAAAAAATAAATTATATTTTTATAAATATGTTATTAAAATTAGAGAATCCTACTTTGCTGTCAAAGACAATTGAACTTCTTTCTGAACTAGTTACAGAAGTAAAAATTAAAGTAAATGAATTTGGAATGAGTATTACGGCGATGGACCCTGCAAATGTCGCGATGGTTGGATTTAAGCTGCCGAAAAGTTCGTTTTCCCAGTTTGAAACAGATGATGAAATTTTGGGAATTAATCTGGATAATTTAAAACAAATTCTTAAAAGATGCGGCTCTGGAAGTTTTTTAATTTTAGAAAAAAAAGGGAATTTATTAGGAATTCAAATTCAAGATAGAATTAAAAGAAATTTCACTTTAAGCCTTATTGAAATAGAAGGGGAAGATAAAGAAATGCCGAGTTTGGAGTTTAGTTCAAGAGTGGAATTAAATTCAATTGATTTAATTGCTTCAATCGAAGACTGTGTGGTTGTTGCTGATTCCTGCTCATTTGTAATTGAAGAAGGGAAATTTATAATTGAGGCAAAGGGTTTGAATTCTGCGAGGTCTGAGTTCTCTGGAGATGAAGCAAATATACAAGCTGAGAATTGCAAGTCAAAATATAGTTTAGAATATTTGCAAAAATTTATGAAAGGTGCAAAACTTTGCGAAAAAACAACTTTACAATTTGCAAATGACCATCCCTTAAAAATGGAATTTAAAACAGAACAGATGGAACTTAGTTTTATTCTTGCGCCAAGAGTAGAAACCGAGGATTAGCGATTTAGCAAACTAAACAAATTAATAGGAATCGCTAGTCTGAGTTGAGGATTAGGATTTCTAATAAAATTTATAAGTAGGTAAATACTAAAACTATTATGAAAAAGAGGGGGCAAGTAACTATTTTTATAATTGTTGGGATAATACTGGTTGGCATAATTTCATTATTTTTTCTTATTAGGAGCGGAGTGATTCCAGGAATTGGAGAGAAGCCAGAAGAAAATCCTAATATTTTTTTAGAATCTTGTATAGAAGATAAAGTTAAGGAGGGTATTGAAAAAATTTCTATACAAGGAGGATATATAGAAAATCCACTTCATAAAAAATTTAAATTAGAAGATGAAAATCTTCCTGTTGATATTTCTTATTTATGCTACAATCAAAATGATGATCTTTTTTGTGTAAATCAAGAACCAATGTTAATTCGGCATTTAGAAGATGAAATAAAAAATTATATTTCTGATGATGTTGTGGATTGTTTTGATAAATTAACATCAAGTTTAATCAACCGAGGATATGGGGTAGATGTAAATTATAGAGATTTTGAAGTTGAGTTAATGGAAAAAAAGGTGGTGATAGAAATTGATGCAGAACTCATATTAACAAAGGCGGATGAAACTTCAACGCAAGAGGATTTTAAAATTATTATTCCAAGCAGGTTTTATGATTTAGCTCTTGTTGTTCAAGAAATTATAAACAAAGAAGCAACAATATGTGATTTTAATAATTATGATATGCTTCATTATCCTGAATTAAATATAAATAAATACCGGACAATGGATTCTTCAATAATCTATAATATTGAACATAGGGAAAGTGGTGAAGAATTTAGGTTTGCTGTAAGAGGATGCGTAACAGGTCCTGGATTTGGTTTTGAATTCTCATGATGTCAAAAATAAAGAAAAATAAAAAAGAAATTGTTTTGTTAGCTGTTGTGATATTTCAGATTTTTTTATTAGTTAATATGATTGCTGCTAATAGTTATATTATTCATAAAACTGATTCCCTAACTGAAACAAAAATAATTAAAGAAAAAAATAAATTTAATTTAATTAATTCAGGATTAAATTTATTGGTAGGACTTTTATCAATAAAACAAATAGGAATTGTTTCTGCCCAGGAAGATTGGTGTTGTGAAGAAATAAATAATGCAACTTGTCAGCCTATTGGTTCTGAAGATTCTTGTGCTGGACAAACATGGATGACAGATTGTGAATCAACTGATTTATGTAAAACAGGAACTTGTGTTGACGAAGAAGAGGGAACATGTTCTGTTGGAACAAAAAAAGGATGTGAAGATAATTGGGAAGATAATCCTATTGATGAAGTTTTTGAATGTCAACTAGGATGTTGTATATTAGATGATGGAGCCAAAAAAATATTCACAAGAAATATACAATGTACAACTCAGGGAGGAGTTTTTGATTCTTCAACTTCTCAATTAGATTGCAGGGTTTATACTAAAGAAATGGGAGCATGTGTTCTCAATGATGGAGGTTGTCAGTTTGTGACAGAAAACACTTGTGCGACGTTGGATGGAGATTTTTACTTAAAAACTTTATGCTCTCATCCTGACTTAAATAATAATTGTGCTATGTCCTTACCAATAGTGGAAGTAGAAACAACTTGTTATAATGACAAAGTTTATTTTTTAGATAATTGCAGTAATATAGCAAATGTATATGATGTTTCAAAATTGGATGACTTAGATTATTGGAAAAAGGTTCAAAATTCTAGTTGTGGAGATGGAAAAGATTCCCAAACTTGTGGGAATTGTGATGGATTAACTAGTATGTGTGCTCCTTCATCTGAAGCAGGAGTAAATCCTGATTATGGTGATTATGCTTGTGAAGATTTAAGTTGTGAAGACGATTATTTTGAAGAGAAATATGAAAGACCTCCTCAAAATGGAGAATCTTGGTGTATTTATGAAAGTTATATTGGAGAGAGTAGGGATGTTGTTGGAAGTGAGCATAGAAGAAGATGGTGTGATAGGGGAGAAATAAAAGTTGAAGCTTGTGGAGAGTATAGAATGCAAATTTGTGGTGAAAAAACTACTGGAGAATATTCTGTGGCTAGATGCAGAGCTAATGAAGGATGGAGGTGTTTTCAAATAGAACCAGTAGCTTATGAGTTTGAAGATGATGGAGAAATAAGTAATGAAGATGATATAGGTGACTTTAATGACGAATGTGATAGTTTATCTGATTGTAGAGTTCAACAAGTAGATTTGCATGATGAAGATGCTCCGAAAATTTATGCAGATCCAGGAAATTATTACTGGCATTTAATAGGTGATGACCAAGCGATAGACCCTCTAGCTCGTTCTAAGGAGGATGGAGAGTATTCGAATTTTTTTATATTTGATGTTTGTGTTCCAGAATATCCTGCTGGACTTAAGTTTTGGGAAGCAGAAGACAAAAGTAATGACCTATGTTCAATAGCATCTGTGTCATGTCCAACATCCTGGGTAAAAGGTGTTTTCCATACACAGTGCAGAGGAAATTGCAATTGTTTAGACCAGAAATTTGCAGACGAAATGAATGAATTTTGTACTAGTATTGGAGATTGTGGAGGTTATGTAAATACAGAAGGAAAATATACTAAAAATTTTAGAACATTTGATATAGATAAATTAGATGATGATGATGCTTACTGGATATATGTTCTTATGGCTGGGGAATATTCAAAATGGCCTCTTTTTACTGCTGATGGAGACATAGGTGAAGGGTCTGGAGAAGAATATGCAAGAGATGACCAAATAGGCAAAGGAAACCCTCCTAAATTCTTTAGCTCAACAGAACAAGATTGGATAGGAAATGCTTTAGATGCGATTGAACCAGGTTTAGATTATACAAATCCAGGACTGGCAATTGGTATAGTTATGGGTGGTTTGTCAGGAGTAGCAACAATAGTCGCTGGTTTAATAACATCAGCTGTTGTTGCTGCTGCTACTGAGGGTCTTGTCGGTGCTGCTGCTACTACTGCTGCAGCAGCTGCGGCTGTTAGTCCTGGTCCTGTTATTGGGTGGATTATCGCAATAGTATTGATAATTTTAACAGCTGTCCTAGCACTTATATTTGGACCTGGGGGGGTTGGGTCAGAAGAAGAAATAGATGTTGAATTTACATGCAAACCTTGGCAACCCCCTACAAATCCAGACAAATATGATTGTTCTATATGTGATGATAATAAACCTTGCACTGAATATAAGTGTAGGTCTCTAGGTAGTGGTTGTAGATTCATAAGCAAAGATGAATTATATGAAACAGAAGAATCTATTTGCATTAATCAATATCGTGATGATAGTACTCCACCGAAAATTTCTCTAAATGAATTAGATGGGGGACTTTATAGTGATAGTCCTAGACCTGGAGGTAATGGAATTGAAATTAGAAATAGTAGTGGGGGGTGTATTCAAGAATTCACTGAGATTAATTTTTCATTAATAACAAAAGAAGGGAGTAATGAGGATTATGCTAAGTGTGTTTATAATTGGAAACCAGTTGCACCAAATGCTACAGAGGATTATACCTTAGAAGGTGAGGAGTTTAAAGAAGGAAATTCTTATTCTGTACTTCATCGTTTTGAAAATCGGCTTCCCTTTGTTTCAAGTTTAGATGTTATTAGTGGAACTCTTGGGGAAAGATGGGGGGAGTTGAATATGTATGTAAGATGTGAAGACTATGCTGGTAATCCTAATTTCAATGAATATATAGTAAATTTTTGCATAAAAGAAGGTGAGGATATTGAGCATGCAAGAATAAAAGAAAACGGATTCAGTCCTGAAAGTGGTTCTTATTTAGAATATAATATTACTGAAAAGATTCTTACAATTTCCTTAGATGAACCAGCAGAGTGCAAGTGGACTCATGATACAGATAAGTCATATGATGAAATGGAAACCTTTACTTCTTGTGATGACTATCACCCATGGGAAATGAAATCAAGATGGGATTGTTCAACAACACTTACAAATTTAACAAAACCAACAAACAATATTTATATTAAATGCAAAGACCAACCATGGGTTTGTGACCCAACACAAACAGGATGTGACTATGATGGTCCGTGGAATGAAAATGATAGAAATGTAAATATGGATGGTTTTCCTTATACTTTATATGCAACAGAAAATGAATTACAAATTGTTTCAATTTCTCCACAAGGAGAGATTAGAAGAGGGAGTGTACCAACTGAGGCAGATGATTTAAGAGTTACAACTTCTGGAGGAATGGCTAATGGTATTTCTAGATGTGAATATGATTTTGTAGAACCCCCACTCGGATGGGACTTTTTTGCACAAGAAGATACCTATCACATATATCCCCTTCACCCATCAGCTGGGAATTATAATGTTTTAATAGTATGCAAAGATGAAGCTGGAAATAAAGCAGAAGGAAATGCTATATTTAATTTAATAATAGATGATCTTCCACCCATGGTTGTAAGAGCTTATCAAGACGGGGGGAGTCTTAAATTAATTACAGATGAAGAAGCTAAATGTTATTATGACTTAAATAGATGTAGTTTTAATTTAGAAAATGGTACTTCAATGACAACTGCTTTTTCAACAGTTCATACAACTACTTGGAATCCTGATATTACTTATCATGTCAAGTGTAAAGATGTTTTTGACAATACAAATTCAGATTGTGCAATAAAAATTATTCCAAGTTCTTAATTAAATTTATAAATAAGAATATCGTAAAAGAAATATGAAAAAGAGGTTTAATAAAAGAGGGCAAGTTACTATTTTTATAATCATTGCTGTAATGATTGTTGTTCTTGGAATTTTAATATATATGTTTTACCCTGAAATTAGCGTAGGTTTAGGACTTGAGCCAAAAAACCCCACGGCATTTATTCAAACCTGTATTGAAGATGAAATCAAAGAGAGTATAGAAAAATTATCTTTGCAGGGAGGGAGTTTAGTTCCAGAACATTATATTTTATACAATAACGAGAAAATAGAATATTTG
This sequence comes from archaeon, assembly GCA_030620045.1. Lineage (GTDB taxonomy): Archaea > Nanobdellota > Nanobdellia > Pacearchaeales > GW2011-AR1 > JAUXAD01. Next base: position 14,988 of record JAUXAD010000003.1, on the reverse strand, counting down.
TGTTACACTGGAGAATATTATAAGACGTGTGTTGTGCAACAGCCAATGTTAAAGGAGCATATTGAATCTGAAATTAAAAATGAAATTGAAGAAGAAGTTGATGCGTGTTTTGATTCTATGAAAGAGAGTTATCAAAAAAGAGGATATGAGGTAAGTTTAAGAAAAGGGGAAATAAGTGTTGAGTTGCTTCCAGAAAGAGTTGTTGCTACATTTGATCATTCATTAACTTTAACAAAAGGAGAGGATTCAGAAAAACAAGATTCATTTAGTGTAGTTTTGAACAATAATCTTTATGAATTAATTAGTATAGCTAATAGTATACTAGAATGGGAAGCAACATATGGTGATTCAGAAACTACAACTTATATGAATTATTATCATGATTTGAAAGTTGAGAAGAAGAAGCAATCAGACGGGACAACAATTTATATTTTAACAGACAGGAATACAGAAAATAAATTTCAGTTTGCTTCAAGGAGTGTTGCATGGCCTCCAGGATATGGGGTTTAGATGATAAATAAAATAGAAAAAGATTGGTGGAAGAAAGATTGGATGTTTTGGCTCTTAGCATTGATTCTTGTATTAGGAATTATATTATTAATTAAAATCTTGATTACAGGGGGCATAAAATAAAATGGCTCAAAAGAAAAAGAATATTTTTAATATAATTATCAATACTATAATAATCTTGTTAGCGATATTAGTTATTTATTGGTTTATTGAATTGATTTTTGGTGGTAGTCCGGGACTTAGTGAGTTTAATTTTGCGGCTATTATATTGATGGCAAGTTTTTTCTTTAAAGTTTATAGAGAGATTGGAGAAACAAAAATTGAAATGAAACATGTTTCTATTGGTGTTAAAGATGGCTTTGGTAAAATAAAAGAGGATATGAGTTCATTAAAAAATGATATGTCTTTAATTAAAAAGAAGTTAGAAATAAAATGATAAATAAAAAATTATTTTTATTTACAATATTAAGTATTTTTCTAATTAGTATTATCTCTGCACAAGTTTCATATTGTTGTGAGAAAACAAAAGCAGGAGAACCTGGAGGATGGTGTATAAATGCTCCTCAAGAGAAATGTGATTTGGGAAATAATTGTGGAGAAGATTCTGAGGGTAATCCATTACCATGTAGAAGTGTTCCTACTTCTTGTGAATCAACTTCTTATTGTAAATTAGGAGTTTGTATTAATAGTAAAGAAGGAACTTGCATGCCAAATACTCCTCAAAGAGTTTGTGAAGGAGGAGAAACTCCTGGAGTTTGGGATGAAAGAGACAAAGATGATATTCCTCAATGTCAATTAGGATGTTGTTTAATTGGAGAGCAGGCAGCTTTTGTTACACTGACAAGATGTAAAAGCCTTGCTTCTAAATATGGATTGGAAATTAATTATAGAATGGATATTCAAAATGAAGTGGAATGTATTACAAGTGCAAGGCCAAAAGTAAAAGGAGCTTGTGTTTTTGAAAAAGAGTTTGAAAAAACTTGTAAACTTTTGACAAAAAAAGAATGTCAAGAAATGCAGACTGGAGATTCTGATGTAGAGTTCCATGAAGGTTATTTATGCTCTGCTAATTCTTTAGGAACTAATTGCGGACCTAGAGGCGGAACAACTTGTGTTGAAGGACGAGATGAGGTATATTCTTTAGATATTTGTGGGAATTTGGGGAATGTGTATGATGCTAATCACTGGGATGACCCTGATGATGATGACGGTTATTGGGGAAAGATTACTGCTCCAGATTGTGATATTAATGATGATGGAAGCAAAGATTCTTCAACTTGCGGGGACTGTGATTATTTTTTAGGAACTACTTGTAAAGCTGATGGAGGAAAACATGTTTGTAAAGATTTAGGTTGTAAATATGAAGACATCACATATCAGCATGGAGAAACATGGTGTTCTGCAGATAAAGATGGAGAAGGAATTAATAGTCCAGGAAGGAGATATTTTAGACTTGTGTGTTATAATGGAGAAGTTAGTGTTGAACCCTGCGCAGATTTTAGACAAGAAGTTTGCACTCAATCAGAAGTTAATACTTTCAAAACAGCAGCTTGCAGAGTGAATATGTGGCAGGATTGTTATTCTCAAGATAATGAAAAAGATTGTAGTAATCCAGATAAAAGAGATTGTAAATGGGTTGAAGGAGTGATTTCTGGAAGGGTTGAAGAAGAAAATGGTGAAGAAGTAAATTCTTCTTGTGTTCCTAAATATTATCCTGGATTTGATTTCTGGGAAGAAGAAGGAGATGCTGAATCAATGTGTTCTTTGGCAAGCCAACAATGTCTTGTTGAGTATAAAGCAGGAGTTTTTGAAGGGGCTCTGGTAATTGATCCTGAAAAAGAAGAAGATATCAACTGGATAGTTGTTGGGGATTATGAATGTATGCAAAAGTGTAGAGAAAAATGTTTTTGGGATGATCCTCTTCATGCTTGTGATTTACTCTGTGAAGATGACTGTAAAGATTCTGCTTGTGTGGATAAAGATGGAGATATAAAAAAGGACTGGAAAGACGACATGGAGGACTTATGCTCTTATATGGGAGATTGCGGGACAGGTGTGAATTTTATTGGAGAACCTGGTTATTATGATGATATAGATGAACTAATTACAAAAACATGGCAAGAGGGGGAAGAAGGAGGAGGATTATTAGGAGGACTACTTGGTTAAATGAAATAAAAAATGTTTAAAAAAATGAAGAAAAAAGGAGCATTGGCATTAAGTCAAATTATAATTCTTGTAGTGGGGATAGTTGCATTTTCTTATGCTGTTGGCGGGGGAATTGGGATTGTTAGTGGAGAAACTATATATGAAGAATGTGATTTGGGAACTATAGTGACAGTTGACGTGTATGGCAAGAATGTTAAATGGAAACGTATATCAGAGGGACTGAATAAGTGGGAATGTGTTGTTAATTGTGAAGACTATCCTATTAAAAAAAGTACTACTTTATGTGGTTTTTATCCTTTTTTGCAAACTAACCCTGGAAAAGCAACACCAGAAGGTAAATGTATTGGAGATTTTCAATGTGGAACAACTGTGGGGGAAGATAAAGATAAAGCCTGCAATGAAAGATGTTACAACAAATATAATGTGGCTGGAAGATGTACTAGCAGAAGATGTGATGATGATGAAACAATTTTTAGAATGTGTAGTGATACACAATTTTGTTGTTGTGATGCCCGAACAACAAGACCCCAAGCACCTGCAAGTCTACTTGTTCCGACAGGGATTTCTGACGTTATATCAGCACTAAAAGATGTAGGAATTATTGACACAGAAGGAGGTGCTCCTGCAATAAAAACTTCAGACTTAATGGATAATAGAGGGTATGGGGATAGCTATGAGGATTGCATGAGGATATTTGGTGTTGAGGTATTGTGCGCAAACAGACACAAAAATGCTGCTGATACGACTTTAACAGAAGAAGATCTTGCAAAACTTCGAGCCCATTATGGTGGGGAGGCTAGTGAATGCTTTAAAAAAAGAGGCGCAGGTTCTAAATTATGTGAAAATTTGTTTGGTGTGAAAGAAGATGGAACGATAAAAGATAAAGATGTGGCGGCCGCGGCTGCTGCTGCAGCACCAGGGATTACTTTTGGAGATAAAGCAGATGTTTGGTCGACATTAAAAAAATTAGAAGAACCCCCAAAACTAAATGGAGAAGATATTCTCCAAATTAAAAAGACAGACGAAGGTATATTTGTTAAAACAGCAAAGGGGGAATCTAAATTAGAGCCAGAGGATATAGATAAATTAAAAGAAGGAGGAATCCTTAATCTGGATGGCACTATAAATCAGGATAAAATAAAAACTCCTCCTGTTGAAATGGTTAAACATTTTGGTTTTATTGAAGTTCCGAAAGGGAGTTTTGAAGATGGTATTCTTGGTGGTGCGACATGGGGGGTAGCTGTTTGGGGCGCAATACAAACTCTTGGAAAGTTAGGAATACTTGATAAAGCTTTAACAGAAGCTGCATCTTGGGCATTAGGTATAGGAGTTGGTCTTGGAAAAGCAGTAGGAACATGGATAGGGGGAGCAGAAGGAACTGGGTGGGGTATTGGAATAGGTATAGGAGTTTCAATAGCTCTTTTTTTAGCTATGTATCGAAGGGAAAATATAGAAGTAATTTCATTTTCATGTCAACCTTGGGATGCAAAAACTGGTGGAGATGATTGTGAAGAATGTAATAAACAAGGAACTCTTCCTTGTTCTGAATATCAGTGTAGAAGTTTAGGGCAAGCTTGTGAATTAGTAAATAAAGGAACAGATGAAGAACAATGTGTTTGGGTTAATAGGGGTGATGTTGAGTTTCCAATAATAGAAGCATGGGAAGATGCTTTGATTAATACTGATGATTATAAATACGACCCAGACAAAGCTCTTTCTCCTCCAGAGAGGGGAGTAATAATAGAATATATTGGTGAAGGGGCAGATGAAGAAAACTGTGTCCCTGCTTTCACTCCTTTAGGATTTGGCGTAAAGTTAGACGAGCCTGGAAAATGTAAAATAGATATTTTAAGAAAAGAAAGTTTTGATGACATGAACTTTTATTTTAGTGGAGGTTTGTCTAAATATGAACATTCTTATACTATGAGTTTGCCAGGTTCAAGTGCATTAGGATCAGAAAATATCACAATAGAAAATGACGGAGAATATGAATTATATGTAAGATGCCAAGATGCTAATGGAAATTCTAATACTGCAAACTTTGTATTCAAGTTCTGTGTAGAAAAAGGTCCTGACACAACACCTCCTTTAATTGTTGAAACTGATCCATTAAATAATATGCCTTTTGGTTATAACAAATCTGAAATAAAGACGTGGGTTTCTATCAATGAACCAGCAGAGTGTAGGTGGAGTCATTCTGACCAAAGTTATGATAGTATGGAAAATGATTCAGTTCACCAAATGGATTGCTCACTAACTGTATTTGAAATGAATGCTCAAGGACTTTATACTTGTGAAACAACACTGACAGGATTAAAAGACAGAGTTGAAAATAGATTTTATTTTAGATGCAAAGACCAACCCCAAGGAGTAGAAGAATCAAAGAGAAATGTTAATACAGAATCTTATAAATTTAGTTTAATTGGAACTCAACCATTGGTAATTGATTGGGTAAAACCGGAAAATGGAAGTATAATAAAAGACTCAACAGAAAGTGTTAAAGTAACTTTAGAGGCAAAAACTTCTTTTGGTTATAAGGAAGGGGAAGCGACCTGTGAATTTGGCGATCCATCTGATAGAATAGCTGATGATAAATTTTCACCCCCTTGGGCATATAAGCATTCTTATGATTTATGGCTAGAAGGAAGCTCTACAGGAATAAGCTATGAATATTTCATTAGATGCTGTGATTTAGGTAATAATTGTGATACTGAAACATTAAACTTTGAAGTTGAAACTGACTTAGATGAACCAATTGTTGTAAGAGCTTATCATGAAGATACATATTTGAAATTAATAACAGATGAACCAGCAATATGTGTTTATGATACCAAGTTTGTAGATTATCCTTGTGATTACTCTTTTGACGATGGAACTCCCATGACTACAATAGATGAGGTAAACCATTATACAGATTGGAATACTGGAGCAACATTTTATATTATATGCCAGGATGACTATGGCAAACAACCATCCCCTAATGAGTGCAGTAAGATTATAAGACCTTTTGAATTTTATTAATAAACTTTATAAGTTCTATTTCTTATTTTAACTTATGAAAGGGTGTGAATTAAAGAGGGGGCAAATGAAGTTATCTTTTGGAATGATTTTTTCAATTATTTTAATAGTGATTTTTATTGCTTTTGCTTTTTATGCTATTAAAACATTTCTTGGAATTCAGGATGAAATGAAGATTGGGCAATTTGTAAATGGGCTTCAGTCAGATGTTGATAAAATGTGGAAAGGTTCTCAGGGCTCGCAAGAAGTAGAATATTTATTGCCGTCAAAAATAGAATCTGTTTGTTTTAAGGATGATGAATATGAAAATTTGATTTTTCGCTCAGATGATTTTATAGGAGGAAAAGAAATAAAACATATTAATATTACAAAAATAACTGAGGCTGAAAATCCATTTTGTATTGAAAATGTTAAAGGCAAGGTAAAAATGATAATTAAAAAAGATTATGGAGAAGCCTTGGTTGAAATTATTAGAGAATGAAAAAGAATGCTTATTTACAAATATCATTTGCGTGGCTTTTTGCAATTATTGTAGGAGCTTTTATATTATTTCTTGCAATTTATGGAGTCACACAACTAATGGGAACAGAACAAGAAGCCTTGGATGCTAAAACAGGAAAAGAAATCGGGATTTTACTGAATCCTCTTGAAACAAGTTTTGAAACAGCAAAAGTCACATCTTTTACTGTGCCTGTAGAAACAAGAATTTATAATAAATGCGATAATTATGGGATGTTCGGAAAGCAAATAATCCAGATATCACAAAAGAGTTTTAACAAATGGACAGAGACAGAGATTGACATTAGTTTTCCTAATAAATATATTTTTTCAGAAAAAGAAGTTGAAGGGAAGAAATTTTATGTGTTCTCTAAACCTTTTGATTTTCCATTCAAAGTCACTGATTTAATTTATATGTTTTCTTCCTTGAAAAAATATTGTTTTATTGATGCACCAGAAAATATTAAAGATGAAATCTCAGATTTAAATCAGAAAAATCTTTTATTAGAAGATTGTCCAGATGATGGTATAAAAGTTTGTTCTGGAGGAGGTTCTGATTGTGATATTATTGTTTACGGTGATTATGTTGAAAAAGATGGAGAGAACATGTATTTTGAAGGAGATGCTTTGATGTATGCTGCTGTTTTTGCAGACCCTGAAATTTATGAACGCCAATTAAAAAGACTTATGAAAAGAACAGGGCATCTTGCATTGCTTTATGAAAACAAGGCGGATTTTATTTCTCAAACAGCAGGGTGCTATTCTGATTTAAATCAGGATTTATTTGAGTTGAATGATGCTGCAAGTAGTTTAGATAATTCTGCTTATCTTGGCTTAATAAATGTAAATGATATTAAAGAAAAAAATGAAGCAAACTGGGAGTGTAGACTATGGTAATGAAAACAACCTAAGCGGTTTTTTTCGATTTTCCCTTCCTTTGCGGTGAGGCGATTTATAATTGCCTCCAGTGAAATCGCATAAATTCAGATGAAAACAAAAAAAGCACAACTAAAAATTCAGCAAATGGCATTTATGTTAATGGCAATCACATTATTTTTCGTGCTAGCAGGAATGTTTGTATTGGTTTTTAGATTTTCTGGATTAAAAGAGTCAGCGACACTGCTTGAAGAAAAGAATGCTATGTTATTGGTGACAAAATTGGCAAATTCTCCTGAATTTTCTTGTGGTGAAGCATTTGGGAGTAATAGAATAAATTGTATTGATGCTGACAAAGTTATGATGTTAAAAGAAAATGCAGCGAAATATGTAGGATTTTGGGGGGTTGCTGAGATACAAATAAGAAAGATTTATCCAAATGAAGGAGATATTATATGCACTACTGCAAATTATGAAAATTGTGGTGTCATTGAAGTATTTTCGAAAGAAATAAATTCACTGCCTCCAGTTTCAAATTTTGTTTCCTTATGTAAAAAAGACTCCTATAATGAGGAAATTTATGATAAATGTGAACTGGCAAGGCTGATGGTTAGTTCAGAGGATAAAGGATGAAAAGAAAAAATAATAAGAAAGCAACTCGCGCCTTGACTTCGGTTATTAATAAAGAAATTTGCCTAAAGTCAAAACGCTCGCAAGAAGAGATAGTTGGATTTGCTCTAATCATAGTTATAGTTGCTGTGGTTTTGCTTGTTTTTTTGGGAATTTCCCTGAGAGCCCCACAAAAAGAAACTGTTGAAAATTATGAAGTAAATAGTTTTATCCAGGCTTTTTTGCAATATAATACTAATTGTAGAGATCAGAGTGATTTAGAGTTCCTTTCTGTTCAAAAGTTAATCTTTAATTGCTATGATGATGAAAATTGTTTAGACGAAAGAGATACTTGCAAGGTATTAAATTCAACCTTAAAAGACATGGTAGAAGAAAGCTGGAAGGTTGAAGGAGATAGGCCTGTTAAAGGATATGAATTACAAATAATTGTAAATGAAGAAGAAATGTTATTGCTTAAAGAAGGGAATGTTACCGGGAGTTACAAGGGGGCTATGCAAGATTTTTTTAAATCAGGAAAAGGTTGCGAGATATATTTTAAGGCATACTACTAAACCTTCAAATGTATTGCAATAGTATCTACAATTATCTTAGGCTTGTGTCTTATCCGATTTTTTGTCTTTTCTTCGATTAATTCAATAAACCCGAATCTTTCTAAAAGTTTGATATCATCATTTACAGATTTGAAGCCCCTGCCTAATCTTTTGGCTAAATCATAGATAGATTTAGGATTTTGCGTTTTTATGACATGTAAAATCCTTGCTTTTTCATTGCTTAATAGCTGTCTTAATGCTAGGATTCCTTCAAAATCATACCCTTTTTTTGAATTTTTTGATTTTCTAAACATAGAAAAGGCTCCCTTAGATTCTGTTATAGTTATTTCCCTTGTTTTTGATTTTGCCATCTTCGACGGTATTGTATATAGTTTATTTCTTTGTAGATATGTGGAACATATCTTTTATAGTTATATATTTAAAATAAATATATATTATAATTAATGACCCTATGTTAATAAATGTTTTGCTCACGTAGACAAGATGATGTGTATTAATATGCCAGTGACACCACAGCCTTTATAAGTAAAACCTATAAGAATGGATTTTTAGGAAAAACAAGAGGAAATTAGACTATAAGCTTTTTAAATAAAATCTAATTTAGTTTATTGCACACTCAATAACCTTGAGTGTTCTCATAGGGGTTATATTCATCTTAACAAAATAGTTTACCCTATACTATTTAGTTGAGAGGATGGTTGTCATAGACAACATACTTAATATAGTTGAAAGGGAACAAAAAGTTCTCTGCAACCGTATGCTATACAGTTGAAAGGAGGTTAAAAAAATAAGAAATGAAAATGAATTTTAAAAAGATTTCAGCAATCGTGGCTAGCGCTTTATTACCTATCATGACTGTAGGATTTGCTGCTGCAGCAAGTTTCCCTTCACCTTACTCAAGTAGTACAACCGCTGGAGTTGCAGTTGTTACTGGTACTGGAACAGGTGTCGATGATACTGTGGCTGCAAATAGCATTTCTAATTATTTAGCAGCAGTGGTCAGGACAACTGGTGAGGATGTGTCTGGCGGAGACTCGTATTTACTTGAAAAGACATCAACTAAGTTTAACTTAGGTGATTATGCTGGAGATGTTGTTTCATCAAGAATTACTGATGATGATTTGCCAACATTATTAGCTGATGGTGAGTTTGTTGATGATGATAATGATGAATTTGATTATACTCAAAAAATTGACATCAATAATGCAACTCTTCGAGTTGCGATGTTTGAGGATAATGATTACAAGACAGATGAACCTACTGTAGGTATTTATATTGCAAATGGAGATAATGTTATGAATTACACATTGGATTTCACTGATGACCCATTATGGTCTGATTTAGCTACAAGTAATTTGCCATTTATGGGTAAATCCTACTATGTTTTATCTAATGGGACAATTGCAGATGAGCTAACCTTGTTGGATTCTGCAGCAGATACTATCCTTAGTGAAGGAGAAACTGCTACATTATCTGTTGAAGGTACACCTTATGAAGTTGCTATTAATTTTATAAGTTCTACTGAAACAAAATTAACAGTTAATGGAGAAACTACAAACAGTCTTGAAGAAGCTCAAACATATAAATTGAGTGATGGTGCTTATTTAGGAGTTAAAGATATTATGTATACAGCCAAAACTGGTGCCATTAGCAAGGTGGAATTTAGTATTGGTTTAGGTAAACTAAAGCTTACTAATGGAACAGATATTGAACTTAATGAAGAAACTGTTTCTGATTTGTGGGTTCTATTTACTAACAGTACTACTAAATTAACTTCTATTAAGATAGTTTGGGATGCTGAAGATGATTTGTTTATTACAGAAGATTCTATGATTACAATGCCTGGATTTGAAGCAGTTAAGATGTCTTTTGGTGGATTAACATATCCTGGAGAAGAGGAAATTAAAGTTGAATATGATGGAGATGAGTCTATTGTTTTGAAGAATTTCCCTCTTAAAGATTCTACTGAAAGCATTAACATCCTTTACTTCAATACTACCAACTATACTTTAGTTGGAAAGGATTCTAATGAAATATTGAGAACTTCTGGAAACAGTACTCTTACATTTAATGAAAATACAGATGAGTGGTTTGTTGCTTCTTGGAATGACTCACAAGACCATGAATCTTATCTTATGAAAGCTACTACTTTTCTAAATACAAGCAATAAACAAATGGTTACATTCAAATATAAAAAAAATGGTATTTGGACAGAGGTTAAGAAGGATGCAGATGATACAGATGATGTTGAAATTGGGAGTGTTACATTTGATATAGATAGTTTAGATAAAGACACAAAAGTTGCTGTAATAAGTGCCACTGGAAATACGGTCTTTAATAAATTGTATTCTGATGATGGTATGGCAGTAACATTGCCTTGGATTAATGTAACTGCAGAAACTAACATGGCTCTTGAAAATTATAGTAGTGCTACTGTAGCTTGTGCGGCGTTTGCTGATAATGTTAGTTTTGTAACAGGACAATTAGGATATAATCAACTTGTTACATACAATGACACTACTGGGGGAACGTCAGGAGTAAATACTACAACATGTCAATATTATCCAGCAACATATAGTCTTGTTATGAATGAAGAGGATAAGAATGAAAATCTTGATGAAGGAAATACTATAAATATCACATTAAGTGATGATGCTAACAATGAGGTTAGTGTTACTGCAGTGAATATGGGTGCTGGTGAAGGAACATTCACAGAGCAACTAGACACTGATACTTACAGAAACTTTGCTTATTCTGAATTAGCTACTGAAGCTTGGTGGGATAAGAGTGGAGACCAGTATAAGCTTACTCTAACTTACCATGATGATGAAGTAACTGCGAGTGTCCGTATAAGTGCTCCAGAGACAATTATAGGAACTGCTGCTGAAGCAGGAAGTATGGTTTTCACAGACGCTGAAACGACTTCTTGGAAAAGCCGGGATGTAATCCTTGTTGGAGGAAGCTGTATTAATGAAGCTACTGCTACTGCATTAGGAGTTGCATATCCTACTTGTGAAGCTGCATTTACTACTGCTACTGGAGTGGGTTCTGGACAATATTTAATCCAAAGTATTGCTGGAAGTACTGGAGGAGTAGTTGACAGTGGAAAGATTGCTTTGGTTGTAGCTGGATATGAGAAAGCTGATACAGCTGCTGCTGCAAGTCGTCTTGCTAATTTACCAAGCACAATTGACACAACTGTAGGTGGAAAGTATTTAGGAATAGTTGGCGTTGAAGGCGCATCTACTATAAGCAAAATAGCATAAATCCAAAATTTTATTTATTTTTTTCTTTTTCTTTTTTTTAACTAAAAGACGAGAGTCTCTTGGAAAACCTTTTATACTCTTTTAAATAAATTCTCTTATGAGAAAAATAATTTCAAAATATAAAGAAAGCAAAAAGAAAAGGCGGAATGGAATAATTATTGGATTAATTCTGGTGGGGGTTATGCTCTTTAGTATTTTAGGATATGCTTTTCGTGGAGGGGGAAATGACGATGTAAATAAATTAAGTTATAATGGATTTGAGTTTGTAGAACAAAATGGTTTTTGGTTTACAAATATAGAGGATATTCAGTTTGCCTTTAAATATAATCCTCAACAAGTTGAAGAGATTGATTCTGAATTAAAGTATTTAGATAATTATTATAATAAGCCTTTATACATTTCCTCAGAAAACAGTGAGGCAGAATTAGAAATTTATAGAAATCTTTTTTATCAGAACAAACTTGTTCAAAGGGTGCAGTCTGCTTGTTTAGATGAGGGATGTGGCGAGAATTTGCCTGTTAAAACTTGTGAGAATAATTTTATTATAATAAAAAAGAATAACAATAGTGGAATAATCCAAGAAGAGAACTGTGTTTTTATTCAAGGGCAGGAAGAAAATTTAACGCAAATTGCTGATGAGTTTTTATTTAAAATACTTGGAATACGATAAAACTTAAAAAGATGGGGGAAGTTTATAATCATGGGAAAAGACAAAAAAAAGAAAGAAGAAAAAGAGACAAAAGAAAAAGTTTGTGAGATTTTTAAAGTAGAAAAAAATGGGGAAAAGACAATTAAGACCTGTGGAACTGAAGAAACAAAGGCAGTGGCTAAGGGGCAGATTAAATCTGAAAATAAAATACTAAGGAATTTTCTTATTTGGTTGGGGATACTTATCTTTGTTTTTATATTAGTTTTCTTGATTATTAATTCTATGAAGCATTTTGAATATAGTGGAGTAAGTTTTAGTATCATAAAAGAAGGGGAAGTTATTTTTTATCATACATCATTCCCAATGTATTCTCCGATTACAGGGAAATATATTCCAGAGTATAATATTTATCTTAGGAATGACCCAAGGAAATTGGAAAATATTCCATTTGAAGGTGAAATGAATTTGAGAGAGAGATTAGTTCTTAACAGCACTGAAAGTTTCAGTTGTGGGGGGCATGGGGGTATTGCGGGTTATAATTTTCAGCAAATTCTTGGAGCAGTAGGAATTAAGGTTATTAAGGATCCAAATGCAACTTGTGATTCTCAAGGGAGATATATGTTTGTGCAAATACAGCCAGGGGATATTACAAGCATAGAACAGTTTGGCCCTGCATGTTATAATTTAAATGTTAATAATTGTGAGATTTTAAAAGTCACAGAAAAATTCATAATTGAAACTTTAATTGAAATTAATAAACTAAAAGAACAATAAATCTTATGGATTTGAAATTTATTTATGCTTTAATTCTTACTGTGATGCCAGTGACTGAACTAAGAGTAGGATTACCAATAGCAATAGTGTATGCAATAGAGAATAACATACCAATTATGCTTATTTTCCCCCTAATAGTACTATTGAACATTCTTGTAATTTTCTTTGTGTTTTATTTTTTAGATCATGTTCATAATATTTTTATGAATCTCAAATTTTATAGAAAATTTTTTGAGGCATACTTAAAAAGATTTCAGAAAAAAGTTGATATGTTTGAAAAAAGATATGAAACTCTGGGTTTTCTTGCTTTAGTTTTATTTGTTGCTGTTCCTCTTCCTGGAACAGGGGCTTGGACTGGTTGTCTTGCTTCTTGGTTATTAGATTTGGACAGAAAAAAAAGCATTTTGGCTATATCCTTAGGGGTATTAATTGCAGGCATCCTTGTTCTTCTTGGAACAGTAGGTTTTATTAATTTATTTTTTTGATTTTTTCTTAGAAATTAAATTGAATAAGTTTCTGATATCTGAATAAAAAGGGATTTCTTTTATTTTAAAGAATTTTACTTCTGCGAACCAAATTCCGACGACAAATACAATACTTCCAAGATACCAAAATAATTTATGAGTTATATCAAACCAGGAAGCTTCTGAAATAAACACTAAACTTAAGAAAAAAATTCTTAAAATATTTAGAATTAAAAGAGATGCAAAAGAAAGGAGAATCATCTTTGCTCTTTTTTGAAGTTTTATTTTTGGAACTGATAGATTAAGGATTAATAAAAGATAATAAGCAGAGCCAGCAATACATGCTCCAATTAATTCTATGGGGAATTCACCTATGAGAATAATATTTCCCATCAAAGAAGTATCAAAAAACAAACTCAATAAAAAATAAACAGGATAAAGAGTAAGAGGAGTGAAAATAAAATAAAAGAGCCACAGACCTGGCAAAGCAATTATAATTAAGATTGCATATCTAATTAGAAGGTCTAAAAATTGTTTAGATAATTTATTCATAATCGTTTGAGTGGAAATCTATTTAAATAATTTGAGATTCACTAATCTATGAAAAAAAAGAAAGTAGTTATTATCTGTATGCTAATTGCACTTGCTATCTTTGTAAGTTTATATTTTGACTCTGAAATTGTCCAAGGAATTTCCTTGATAAGAAATAGTTTTCTTAATGAATTTTTTATGGGTTTGACTTTTATTAGTTCAAGCATAATAATTTTCTTTTTTTTGACAAGTTTATTTTTGTGGAAAGAACATAAAAGGAAATGGATATTGCCATTATGGTTTACTCTTGGTTTGTCAGTAGTGGTTAGTTTTCTGTTAAAAGTTGCTGTGCAGAGGCCAAGACCGTTTCAATTAGGGATTGTTTCTACTGTTCTGGAAAAAAGCAGTCATTTAATCTGGAACTTTTCGCTTCCTTCATTCCATGCTATGCTGGCTTTTTGTGCTATTCCAATTTTATCAAAAGAATTCCCTAAATTCAAATATGTATGGATTATTCTTGCGAGTTTAATTGCATTTTCAAGAATTTATTTTGGATTACATTTCTTAAGTGATGTAATTGTTGGGGGTTTGATTGGCTATTTATTAGGAGCAGTAATTGTTAAGACAGAAAAAGAAAATAAATTTGGGGAAAAGATTTATAAGAAGATTTTTAGGAGATAGATTTATTCCTTCTTAGCAACTCTCAAAGCTACTAAAACAATGACTATTATTAAAATTACGTTTAATGCTCCTATTCCCCATAAATACCAGTTACCTTCTGAAATTATATTTCCAGTTAGAAAACCACCCAATTTTGATTCTTCAATTAAAACTCCTTGAACATGTTGTGTTGCTGACGCATCTCCTGAAAAGACTATATTAAATGATGATTCTTTTCCTGCAGCATCTGCATTTACATTGAATGTTATTAAAACATCTTTTGGTTCTCCTGCATTCAAAATAATTGTGCTTGGTTCTACATTAATTAATGTTGCCCAGTCATCATATCCTGTTACATCTAATTCATAAGTGGCTAATTTACTTCCAGTGTTTGT
>JAUXAD010000028.1 GCA_030620045.1 archaeon | reverse complement strand
AGAATTTATAGAGGCTTTTCATTTAATTGAAAGTAGTTTGTTTGAGTCGAGTGATGAGAGAAGAATAGTAACTTTGGAGAAAGCTTTGCAAGTTGTTCTTGATGGAGTTTATGATAAAATGCTGAAGTTTACTCATAATGTTAGAAGTCCTTTGACTAATGTTTATATGCTTGGAGTTGTTTTGCCAACTTTAGGACTGGCTTTAATACCTTTAGCTTCTGCAATGATTGGGGAATTTTTGAAATGGTATCATGTTCTTATTTTATTTAATTTAGTTGTTCCTTTTTTTGTGTTTTACCTTACAGATAAAATTATGCTCTTAAGACCTGGAGGTTATGGTGAAAAAAATCTGTTAGAGAGAAATCCTTTTTATCCTAAATACAAAAGCAAGAAACCTTATCTTCATGCTCTTTTGATTTGTTTGCCTTTTCTTATAATTGGATTGTTACCATTGATTTTTCAATATACCCCTCTTCCAGGTATGTTTGGGTTGCAAACAGATTATACTTTTGCTGAACTAGGGATAGGAATTTTTGGTGAAGAGGCAATTTTTGATTTCAAGGAAGTTGGAGATGGTTTTGTAGGACCTTTTGGAATTGGAGCCTTAATTTTAAGCATGTTCATTCCCCTGGGGTTGGCTTTGTTTTTTGTAATAGCTTTCAATGCCAAGACAAAAGATTTAATTAAAGAAAGAGGAAAAACAAAACAACTTGAAAAAGAATTTAATAATTCGTTATTTCAGTTAGGAAACAGGATTGGGAATGGTATGCCTCCTGAACTTGTTTTTGGAAAAGTTGCTGAGTCTTCTAAGGGATTAAAGACAGAAGATTTTTTTAGAAGAGTTAATTATAATATTAGGCAGATGGGGATGAGTGTGGAGAAGGCTATTTTTGATCCAAAGAGGGGAGCGATTATTTATTATCCTTCTGATTTGATTGCAACAAGCATGAGGATTCTTATTGAGTCTGCGAAAAAAGGTTTGAAGATTGCTGCGATGGGTCTTATGAGTATTTCAGAATATGTGAAAAATATTCAGAAGATTACTAACAGGTTAAAAGACATGCTCGCAGAAATTGTTTCTGATATGAGGAGTAATATGACTTTTCTTGCACCTTTGCTTTCAGGTGTTGTTGTTGGTTTGGCAGTAATGATTACTTCTATTTTGAATAAATTAGATTTAGCTGCCTTGGGTGGAGGAGAAGTTGCAGGAATAGGAAATTTGGGAACTATTACTAATCTTTTTGATATTGTAAAAATGATTCCTCCATATTATTTACAGATTGCTATAGGAATTTATATTATTCAAATAATTTTTATTTTAACTGGAACTTTGGTCACAGTAGATGCTGGCGAAGATAAACTTGAAAAGACAAATAAAACAGGAAAGAATCTTCTGCGGGGAATTCTTCTTTATTTTATCACAGCTCTTATAGCAACTTTAGCATTGTTTATGTTGACTTCAGTTGTGTTGGGTGGATTGATGTAGATAAATTTATTAATCAGTTATTTGTTTGGGATCCATAACTACACGAAAGCCAATATCAAGTGGTTGAAAAATCCTTTGTGGATAACCACATTCAACAAATGCAGAACTACACTTTATTTGATTATTCTTCCATGAGCCACCCTTAATTGTGTGGAAGTCACTAGGGTTTTCATATACCCATGGATTTCGTCCTGGCCATTCGTTACTGCACCATTCAGCTACGTTTCCATATATGTCATAAATGCCCCACTTATTTGGTTTTTTTAAGCCAACCTTGTGAGGTCTCCCTTTAGCGTTGATAGAATACCATGCATAATCATCTAATTTTACATTTGCAGATTCTTTATTACCGAAAAAATATAGAGATTGTGTTCTTGCTCGACAGGCATATTCCCACTCCTTTTCCGTTGGTAATCGAACCCCAGCTTTCTTGCAGAATTCTGTAGCGTCGTTCCATGTAACCCAATGAACAGGAATATCCTGCCCTTTATATTTGCTGGGATTTCTTTTCATAACCTCCTCAAATTGTTTTTGGGTTATTTCGTAGCGAGAGATATAATATGGTTTATTTATGCTTGTTATTCTAGATCTTAATCCTTCAGATTCTCTTAGTTCCATATGGGATGGAGCACCAATCTTAAATGTTCCTGGCGAAATCAGAACGAATTCGATTCCTGTTGGTTTATGTCTTACTACTTGGGGTATTTCTTTACTTCCCTCCAAACTAAACCCAATAACAATATTTTCTAATTTTCCATAATTTTTTTGAATTGGATTAATATCTCCAAGTTGTGATCCAGGATTTCCTAAAACAATATTTTGCAATAAGAATATTGGAACTTCCCCTTCTGCTTCACTCATATCAAAACGAATTTTTGATTCTCTTGCAGTTTCTACTCCAGCAAATTTAAAAATATTTTTTGGAATTTCGGGTTTTATTACTGTGAAGATATATCCTTCCTTTATTTTTGAAGCCAGTTCTTCATAAAATTTTTTTTGCTGTTCCTTTTGATATTCTAAATCTTTCTTTATTAAAGATTCTCCTACTCCTTGTGTTGGTATTCCTGATAAGCTAATTATGCTGTCAATAGTGTACCCAAGAAATTTCTCAATTGATTTTGAGATTAACTGTACTCCTCCATGTTCCTCTTCTTTTATTAGATTTTCGTCCCAATATCCTTTATCTAAAAAAGAAATTCTGTAAATCTTTTGTTCTTGTCTTGGGATTTTGATTTCTGGAGGATGGATTACAATGGTTTTTGAAAAAGCTGGGTTGAGGAAAGTTTTTTCGCTTGGAGAGCTTGTAGGTGTATTATAATTTTCTGTATAATTGCCTAAGTAAAGTGTATTTTTTTCTTCATCTAATTTTGCAGTTACTCTTAAAAATTCATCTTCAGTATACTTATTATCATCATACAAGGGAACAGAATAAGTCTTGTCAAATATCCCTTCAGTATCAGCAAAATTTTTAATCGGAGAAAATAAAAGCGAAGCCCCGATCAAAATACCTGCAATTATCTTTCTTAGTGTTCTCATAAAGAAATTTAATTTTTCTTTTATTTAAATATTATTATCCTAAACATTTATTAATTGGTTTTCTTTTTTTATTTTTCTCTAAATTCTTTAATTCCTTTTAATAACTTTTCATTTTCTATTTCATCTTTACTTAATATCATTTCCATCCCTGTTCTTTTCATGTAATCAAAGATTAAATTTACATAAATGATTCTTTGTTCTTCAGTAAAAGGACCAGAAAGGTCGCTGACCTTTTCAAATGTTGGCTTGTAAATTTCAGACATTACATTATTGTTTACAAATCGAGGATAGTAATCACCCCTTTCTATAAAATTCTCTTTATCTTCTTCTGATTCAAATCTTTGGATTATTAACTGTAACCTATGTTCTTTTGAGTCATATCCTCTTTTTGGGATTATATATACAGCATATCCTGTTTCTTTAATTTTATCAGATTCAAAACCTTTTTTCAACGTGTTTATAACCATTTTAATATGCTTCTTCTCATCCTTATAAAATGAGAGAGGATTGGGAGGAAAATCAGTTTTCTCTTTTATATCTTCTTTGTTTAACTCTTCTTTTTTGATTATAGTGGGGTTTGAGTTCCAGCCATAGTATCCAAAAAAAAATATCTGCAATTGAAGATCTCTTATATCTCCTGAAAAAAGTTTTATGGACTTTAATTCATCGCCCTGAAAGAAATAATTTTCTAATTTTTGTGGTTCTTCTGCTATGATTTTCTTCTCTCCTGTTTCCTTCCCCCCCATTAGACTAAAATTGATAACAATATTTTCTAACTCTCCATACTTGTTTGCAAAAGAACCATGCGAGGCTTTTGAAGGATCTCCTAGAGCAATTTTTGCCCAGAGATATAGTGGAATTTCCCCTTCTGTTTTACTCATGTCAAAATGAATTTTAGATTCTCTTGCTGTTTCTGTATAACCTAAAATTTTATTTGGAATTTGAGAAGGAATTATTGTTGCAGTATATCCAGCTTTTGTTTTTTCAAATAATTCTTCATAATGTTTCCATTCCTTTTCAGTCGCATTTTTTATGCCTTCTTCTATGAAATCTTTGAAAAAAGGTATTGGAATTTGTTCAAGAGCCCAGTCAATTATTTTTTCTCCACCTTTTATTGCCATTTGTGCTTCCTCATGTTCTTCATAGGGTTTTAGATTTTTATCCCATTTATATTGAGGAACTAAAAAAGCTCTTTGTTCTTGTTTTGAAATTTTAACTTTTGGAGGATGGAGGATAAAAATTTTTGAATAAACAGGGTTTATGTTAGTATGTCTTTCATTTACTGGAAGAAGTTCTTTTTCAGTTCCAGACCAATCTTCTCTGTTATAATCTTGAGTATAATTTCCAAAATAAAGTATGTTTTTTTCTTCATCTAATTCTACTCTTACAGTGAGTTTCTCAGGAATTTCTTTTTCAAATTCATCTATTAATGGAACCTTATAATTTTCATCGAATATTTCTATAGCATGAGGAGGTCTTTTAAATTCTTCTCCAAAATTATCTTTTTTTGTTAAAGAATAATAAACTCCTCCACCAACCATAGCGATGCCTACAACTCCTGCAACTAATTTTCCTCCTAAACTTCCTAAGAAGGTACTTATGAAACCCATAAATTAGTCATCTCCTTTTCTTATTTAAACTTTATCATACTAAAGATTTATTAATATTATTTTTCTTTTTTATTCATGAAAAAAAGAGGAATGGAACTAGAAATGGCTGCATGGTGGATTCTTGCTGGAGCTGTTCTTGTGATTATGTTTGGAGCATATTTAATTGTTTCAGGAAAATTAACAGGTGCTCTTGAATATGTAAAAAATCTTTTAAGATTTGGAAGATGATTAAGAGAAAAATAATTTTAGATAAAAGAGGTATTGCGATGAAAAAAGTAATTACAGTTGTGCTGGTTTTTTTTGTTGTGGCGAGTGTTTTGATATTTCTTTTTAGGGTAGATATTAATAATTTTTTAAGAAACATAATACCAGGATATTCTCTGTCAGAAGAGGGTGAAGAAAATGGTGTTGGTGAGGATGAAAAGATTATGGATGTGATTCTCTCTAAATTTGAAGGCGGAGCCCATATAACTGATCTTGAAGAATTCTTTTCTGTTGTTGGATGTAAAAATGAATTTGATTCTGATAATGATGACCATAATAATGCCCTTGCAACATTTCTTAGAGATACAGGTTTTGAGACATTTGAATTTGATTATAGAAACTCTGAGGATATAGAAACTCTTAAAACAGTTTATGTTAATAATGGGAGCGTTGTTACTAATGAAGAAATTTTGAGAGAAGTATCTTCTGGGTATCATTTAGACTGTAAAGAAATTATCTCTGTAAATTCTAAGGGTCCTTATTATCATGACATAGAGGGTTATTATTATGTAGAAACAAAAGATGGTTCCCATTATATGTATAACACTGGTTCTGATATTTTGAAAAATTATATTATTAAGCTTAAATCAAAAGGAGAAGCAGACAAGTTCGAAGTAACTTGGGAACTTATCCATAATAATGTGAATGAGGAGATCGTTTTTGAAGTAGATAATAAAGAAGTTAAGAGCACAGGTGAATTTGACAATCATCAAGGATTTTTAAATGATTTATATTATGTTGAAACAGAAGGCGATTACCACTATGTTTATGCTAATAAGTATAGTGTTGCTTATGGGGGGAATAAGGGGGATATAGCTAAACTGGGACCAGAAGAAAAATTAACTGATTTTAGAATGACTTGGAGTATTTTTTATAAGACCTATTTAAATAATAATTATTATATTAATAATAGAAAAGTTATATCAGTGTATCCTTCAGGTCCTATCCTCCATTATATTAAAACAGAAATAGAAGATTCAGAGGATTATATTTATTACATATATGATGGAGATAATTCTGTAAATGATTATATAAAAGAAGTGAACTCATCTAGTCCACATTATACAGAATCATAAAATTTTTTAGAATAAAATGAAAAATAAAAAAGCAATGCTTATAGGAGAAGGATTGGGAATGATTATTGCAATAGCTTGTATTCTCATTTTGATTTATGCTGCAGGAAGTTTGTATGGGGGGATTACGCAAAAGACAAAAATTGAACAGGCAAAAGCAACTTTTGATCAGATTGTTGCTAAGATTGAAGTATTGGAAGAGGGAGAAAAAGGAGATTATCTCGTGACATCACCTAAAGAATGGTATTTTGTTGTTTATGAAGAAAACCAGAATATGCCTTCTCAATGTGAAGGGAGTAATTGTTTATGCATTTGTCCGTCTAATGAAAATTTAGAAAAAGTCCAAGCAGGTTGGAAAATGGTAGATTCACTTTTTTATAAAAGAAGTGAAGGGATAGATAAATGTGAGAAAGAAGGGTTTTGTAAAAATGTAGGTGAGAAAGTAAAAATAAGGGAGGCATATTTTATAGATAGAGAAGACATAACAAATGTTGCTTTTGTGAATTGGATATCTTTTTATGATATGCCAAAAGAATTATTTTTTAAAAAAGAAGCAGGGACTCTTTATATTTCTGATTTAGAAATTGATTCAAAAATTATGGTTAATTTTTTAAATAAAGAAGTTGAATTTGAGGAGGAGAAAACAAAAATTAATTTACTTGTTGCGAGATTATTTGATAAATGTTCCATTGAAGGATTTAATGAGTGGGATACTTGGAAACCGAAAGCCGACAAAACTCTTCGGGACTTTATTAAGAAAGAATCAGAAGATTATCTTAATGAGCTGATAGAAAAAGAAGAGATAAAAGGTGGAAAAATAATATTTACTACATTTGATGGGATTTCAGTTTCTAATCTAATTTTTGTTTCAGAAGGAGATGAAAAATTTTGTTCAATTCTTGAAGAAAAAAAGATATGTTCTAAAGAAATTAATGAAGAAAGGTCTATAGGAGGGTATCTAAGGATATATACATGTTAAAAATGAAAAATAAAAAAGCAGCAATTGAGAATCTTGCAGAAAAATTGTTATATTTGGCATTGTTTGTGATACTTGCTATAGCAACTTATCTTTTGCTTAAGTCTTTAACAAGTATGTAAAATTAAAAAGCATATAAACTATTTAATAAAATGATAAAAAAAGAAGATAAAAAAGGTTCTATAACTGCAAAGCAATTTGTTACAGTAGTTTTATTACTTGCTAGTTTTGTGATTATTTTTCTTGTTTTTTTTCAAATCGATTGGACAGGTGAAATTGATAGAAAAGTTTGCCATCAATCTGTAATTTTGAGAGCAACAGTACCTGCAGTGGGGCAAGCTCTTGTTCCTTTAAAATGTAAAACCTCTAAAATTTGTGTAACTTCTGGATTGATTGGAGGAAAATGTGAGGATGATTTTACTAATGTGAAGGGAATTACAAAAGCTAAAGTAGATGAAGTAAAACAAGTTGAAAAATTAATTGCCCAGGAGATAGTTGGTTGTTGGAGTATGATGGGTGAAGGGAAGGTTTCTTTATTTTCTCAATATTGGGCTGAAACTTATGGTATTGGGGGAGTTTATCCTACTTGTGTTATCTGTTCAAGAATTGCTTTTGATGAAAAATTAGATTTAAGTCCAGAAAAGTTAAAAGAAATGAATGTTTTGAGATATATGAAGGAGTATAAAATTCCCAATGGAAATGTTTCTTATTATGAGTATTTGACAAAAGAGGGAGGAAAGATTAGTGTTGAAGGTTCTCCTACAATTAAAAATATAGTGGAAGGAAAAACAGAAGAAGGTAAAAAAATCGCTGTTGTTAGCGAGGAAGATTCAACCTCAATTGAAGGAATTGAATTGGAAGATCCTTTGAAAGAGGACCCAAAAGGAGAATTAGCTATTTTGTTTATGCAGATTTCTGCTCCTTCTCATAAGGATGCTGCATTGAATCTTGGGCAAGCTGTTCTTGGAATTGGCGGTGCTGGAGCTTATTTTGCCGGCCCTTCGGCAGTAGTAGGCACAATAAAAGCAGTTGGGCTTAAAGGAGGATTAATAGTACTTGGAGTGGCTATCCTTGGGATGGGTGCCCAACAAATAAATATAGCTTATAATAGGGAAGTGACAGCTGGTTATTGTGGAGATATTTCTGTTGGACAAGAAGCAAGAAATGGATGTAGTGTTGTTAGAGCAATTAATTATAATAAAACAGCTATAAAAAAATATTGTTCTGTAATCGAGAGCATTTCTTAATTTTTATTAGTTAGATTTATAATATTCTTTTTGTTTTATAAAATATGAAAAAAGATTTGTTGCTAGATAAAACAGGAAAGATGCTTTTTTGGGAAGTTATTTTTATTGTATTGAATGCAATGTTTTTCGGAATTTTCTTAATATTTGTTTTTAGTTCGTCTGGGGGAGTAGTAGTTTATGAACAAGCATATGCAAAACAAATAGCATTAATAATTGAAGAAGCAAAACCAGTAATGGAGGTTAAACTTAATATGGAGGAAGGAATGAAACTTGCTGAAAAAAATAACATAGATTTTGATGAGATAGTTAAAATCAAAAATAATGCTGTCATAGTAAAACTAGGTAGAAAAGGGGGGTATTCTTATTCTTTTTTTAATGATGTTAATGTTACTGCATCTCCTGATATTGCATCTAACAAAGATTATATTATAAAAGTAAATGCGTGATAAAAATAAGGATGTAAAATGTTAAATAAAAAAAAAGGGGGAAAGTTAATTTCTGTTTTCTGGCTTTTTGTTTTAGCAATCGTAGGAGTTGGGATAGCTGCTGGTGTTTCAATTTATCATTCTGCTGAGGTTGATATAAGAGAAATAGAAGCAGGAAACCTTTATGAAAAAATTTCAAATTGTATTATTGAGCAGGGTTTTTTAATTGATGATGTATTAAAAGAAGATTTTAATGTCAGTGATTTTTTTGAAGAATGTAAATTAAATGAAGAAATTTTTGGAGAAGGAAGTGTTTTTTATTTTAATGTCCAAATTCTTGATAAATCAGAAAATTTAATAAAAGAGATTAGGGGAGGAGATTTTTCATTTGAAGGAGATTGTGAGATACAGGAAGAAGATGAAGAAGGGGGAAAGGTAACAGCAAAATATTATCCAAAATGCATCAGAAAAAAAGAAACAATTTTGTATTATGAGAATAATGAGATCAAAGAAGCAAAATTAGAAATTTTGACAGCTTCGAATCAGGTTGGAAAGAAAATTTTTGCTATTGGATAAAATGATTGAAATTTTAAAAAATGAATAAGACACCAAAGATTTTGTTAGAATCTAAGAGGGCACAGGCAAAAATAGGCAAGACTTTAACATGGATTATTGCAATTGTTATTATATCTTTTGTTATGTTGGGGTTTATTATAGCTACTGGAATTTTGAGTGGAAAGAAACTTTTGTTAGATAGAAATATTATTGGTCTTGATGAAGAGCAGGATTTAGATAGTTTGTATAGTCAGAGAACTCTCATAAGAATCCTTAATACTTTTGTGGATGAAGAGAAAACAATAAAAGATTTGATTTTTGAATGGCAATTGTCTAAAGATGAATTTGTTAAGAGAAAAATAGTGGATGAAGTAGGAAATATTTTAGGAAACGATGAAAATATAAATTATTATTTTTTTAAAGTAATTTCTGATGAGGGAGATTATCTCTCTGTTGGTGGAGGGAGGTTAGATTCTTCAAAAAAATTTGTTGAACTAAATCTTTTTTTAAATGAGCAAAAAATAAATGTGGGGTTAGCTGTTGATAAAGAAGAAACAAAAGAAGATGTTGAAAGAAGAAATAAAGATACTGTTGTTATTCATTATTCAGTAACTGACTCGGCAAAAGGAACTGAAAGTGTATTGAAGAAGAGGGGATTAAGTGTTCATTATATTCTTGAGAGAGATGGTACTATATTAGAATGTGAAATTGATAATAGAAAAATAAAAAAGTGTTTAATTAGGAAAGATGTTTCAGAAGTAGAAGGAAAATGGGAAGATAGAGTAGCTTTACATACTGGTTGTGGTGTTGACCCTGATAAAGAATCTCCTAGGCCTTATTGCTATAATGAAAAAGAGAGACCTAAGCCAGATGAATATGAACAAGATGTAGATTGTTGTCGCCGTGGTTTTAATGGAAGGTCTGTAGGTATTGAGATTGTAAATGTGGGTTATTTATGCAAGGAAAATTGTGAAGAAAAAATCATTAATGTTTGTGGGGAAGAATTTGAATATAAATATTGGGAGAAATATACAGAAGAGCAGATGGATGCTTTAGTGGATTTAGTTTCTGGAATAGTTTCAAGGAATGATATATTAATTAATAGAGAATATATAATTGGTCATGATGAAATCGATTCATGTAGGAAAAAAGATCCTGGACCAGCATTTCCTTGGGAAGAATTTATTGAAGATTTAAAATCAGAGGAGGAAATTTAAAATTTTAATAGTTATAGATAAAAGCAGAAAAATGTTTTATAAAAATAAAAAAGGAGAAATCTCAATAGTTTTGTTAGTTGTATTAGTTTTACTTCTTACTTCAGCAACTGTTTTTAGTTTTATAATAAGTTCGGAAAAGACAGAAGCAAAAATTTCCAATACTAAATTTATAGGAAACTTTCATTCAAGACAGGACTTAGCTGAATTTTATCTTATCCAGGCAGGAGAAATGGCAATTGTTAAAACTTATAAGGAATTTGTCGAAGAAGATAATTATATTAATAATCCAATATATAATTCTAAGGGAGAGGTTGAGTTTAAGGAGCTTCATAGTAAATTAAATGAAAATTTTCATAATAAATTTATTGAAAATTTTAAAATAAGATTTAAGAGTTATGATTTTGAAGAGGATTATTTAAAAAATTT
>JAUXAD010000023.1 GCA_030620045.1 archaeon | reverse complement strand
GCTTTTAGAAAACTGCCAAGAAATTAAACAGTTATTAGAAACTCGTGGGGGAGAAATCTCAGAAAAAATTATACAATATTGTAAAAGTCTTGAAAGGAAAGTTGATGAAATGAGCCCAGAAGAAGCCAGAAGAATGTTAGGAATTAAATAAAATGGTTCTTGAACATATTATAGAACATCTTTCTGATAATTGGCAGGATTATGTTTATGTAACAGGGACAGCTTTGGCTTTTATAGCTTGTGTGTGGGCAGCAGATTATTCTCTTAAAACTAATCTGGAATATAAAATAGATGAAATAAAAGATTATAAAGATAAAAGAAAAATTTCATAATTCTATCACAATAAAATTTATAAATCATTTTTTTTGTTTATTTTAATGGATTATTCAATATTTGATAAAGTTAGAGAAAGTTATCAGGAGTTGAAACAAGGTCTTTACCAGTTATTAAGTCCTTTTGCTTATGCAGGTGTTCCAAATAATTTTTATCCACCAACAGAGCAGAGGGATGAAATTGAAAATGCTTTTTATATGAGTAAAGGTAAGGGCCATGGAAGTGGCTGTGGCAGAGTTCCTAAGGCAAGACTAAAAAAAGGATGGAAACCTCAATCTGGTAAGAATTCTAATAATAATAGAGGGAAGAGAAGTAAAAAAGGAAATAATAAAAAACATTAATAAACCAAAATAGCTCTACTTCTTCATGGAACATAGAATAGACTTCAGAGACCAGATTTCAAGAAATAAATACAAGTCGGTTTTTTTGATGTGTATTATTTTTGTGGTGATTGTTTTGTTAGGCTATGTTATATCTTTTGCATTTGAACCAGGGTATTTTTTTCTTATAATGATTGTTGCTATTGTTTTTTCACTGAGTTATATTATTATTAGTTATTATCATTCAGATAAAATTGCAATTGCAAGTGTTGGAGCTAAGAAAGCATATAGAGATGATTATAAACAGTATTATGATATTGTTGAGGGCTTGACTATTGCTAGTGGAATGCCGATGCCTAAACTTTATGTTATGCATTCTGAGCAGATAAATGCTTTTGCTTCTGGCAGAAATCCGGAAAATGCTGTGATATGTGTTACTGACGGGGCTTTGGAGAAACTTGATAAAAGAGAGCTTGAAGGGGTGCTTGCACACGAGTTTTCGCATGTGGGAAATCATGATATAAGATATATGACTTTGGTTGCAGTAATGGTTGGAATGGTTGCGATTATCTCTCAGATTTTTTTAAGAAGTCTTTGGTTTAGGGGTGGGGGGAATAGTAAAGGCAAGGAGATTTTTATTTTGATTGGGATAGTAATGGCAATTCTTGCTCCGATTGTTGTTTATATTGTGCAGATGTCAATTTCTAGAAAAAGAGAATTTGCTGCTGATGCTTCTGCTGTTAAATTCACAAGATATCCTGGAGGACTTATAGGAGCTTTGAAAAAAATTCAAGTGGATATTAAACCTGAAAAGAAAATTAATAAAGCAGTTGCACCATTATTTTTTTCAAATCCGTTTAGAAATTTGGCAAGTACTCACCCACCTTTAGAGAAAAGGATTGCTGTTTTGGAGAGGATGTAATTATAATTATTATAATATGCTTTATATCTCATAAATATTTAAATATAGGTTTATAGATTAACTTTTATGCCAGGAAATCAAGCTTTTGAGCTGTCTGAAGAATATATGGAATTAGTCAACATACATAATCCTAAATTTATTCTAACAAATCCTGATAAGAGAGGGGAATTCGTTCAAAAGGCTCTTTTAACATTATGTCAAAATTATGCACTTGAGTCTGAGAATTATTCTACTGGTGATAAAGTTCCACTTATTGTTGAGGAGGATTATGAACTAAAAATTTGTACTGATCTAGAAAGGGTAGATGAAACAAGTAAAAGAAAAGATCTTGGAAAAATATTGTTAAGGGAAAACACTAAAGGTCCATTAGAACTTAAAAAAGCTTCTGTAAATTTTTTAGGTCCTAGCGAAATTGGTATTAGACTTGAAAATGTTGACTATCACATAATATTTGCTGGTAAAAGAACTTCTTCATCTTTTTATCCATTTCATCTGCGAAAAGTTGATGCGATTAATCTTAGGAGTCCATCACAAAAGGATATGTCAATTCTTGAACAAAGAAAAAATCCATTATTATTTCTTGGTGCTAATAGAGAAAGAGCAATTATTGAAGTTAATGGGGCGAGTTGGTTTTGTAATTATAGTCAGGCTGAAGAATCTTCTCAATAATTTTATAAACTCTTTTTTCTTTTTTCTTTTATGGGAGCAATAAGAGGTGTGTTGTTAGTTATTGTGAGTGTTTTACTTTTTATTTTACTTTTAGTAGGAAATGTTTTGCTGACTCTTTCTTTATCTTTAGATTATGGTAATGTTCAGACAGAACTCGCTTCTTCAGTAGGAGATGCGATTGTTGGCGAAATAAATTTAGAAGAGATGATGGAAGAAAGTTATCCTTCAATGAAATCATATTGCCAAAATAATTCAGAGTTTGTTTTTAGAGATGATAATTCTGATTATACTTTTGTTATTCCATGTGACATTGTTGCTCAAGGTTCTGAAGCTATTATTGATTATAATGTTAACAATTTTGTAGAAAAAGTTTATTATGAAGATTATGATTGTGAATTCTGGGATTGTATTGAAAGAACTGGTTCTCCTTTATTTTTAGTTTCTGAAAAAGCTAAAAATTATTGGAACAGTAAATTTTATCTTGCATTGATAGCTTCTTTTGTTTTAATTATATTGACATTTTTATTAGTAGAAAAAAAATCTAATTTGTTTGTTATTACTGGGAGTTTGCTGATAATCTCATCTTTACCTTTTATGAAACTTGATTGGGCTTTATCCATTATTCCAGATAAATCCTTTTTAGAACTTTTAGCAATTTTCTTTACTAAGGCTTATACTGTATTTTTAATAGGTCTTATTTCTGGAAGTGTCATTCTGGGCGTTGGAATTTTATTAAAGCTTTTTGGAGTTGGATTTACAATATCTAATATTTTTTCTAGATTTCAAAAAAAAGGTGCTAAAAAAGATAAAAAGTTTTCTAAAGATGAAGTTAAACAAATTGTTAGAAAAGAAGTTTCTAAAAAAATAAAAGATAAGAAATCCAAATAATTTTTATACTCTTTATTTCTGTTTTTCTTATGTCTAGAAAATTAATTGTAATGTTTTCAGGAGGATTGGATAGTCGGCTTGCTGTGAAGATTATGCAAAAACAAGGTTTTGAAATTATAGCTTTGTTTTTTAAATTGCCTTTTAGTAAAGATATTGGAAATGAGATTAAAGAGTTTTCAAAAAAAGAAAAAATAAAACTCAAGATTTTTGATTGTACGAGGGGAAAACTTTTTCAAGAATATTTGAAAATTATTAGAAATCCAAAGTATGGACGAGGGGCTGGAATAAATCCTTGTATTGACTGTAGGATTTTTATATTGAAAAAAGCAAAAGAATTTGCAGATAAAAAAGGAATTGAATTAATTGTTACTGGTGAGGTATTAGGAGAGAGGCCAATGTCTCAAACGAGAAAAGCCATGGATTTAATTGAAAAAGAATCTGGTTTAATGGGAAGATTGGTAAGACCTTTATGTGAACTTGGGATTAGGGGGAGAAGTAGAAAAAAACAAATAGCTCTTGCTAAAAAGTTTAAGATTTCTTACCCTACTCCTGCAGGAGGGTGTTTGCTTTGTGAGAAATTATATTGTGAAAAATTAAAGAAGATTTTAGATAAAAAAAATTTAACTTATAAAAATATTCAATTTTTAAAGATTGGTAGGCATTTTGAAGCAAGCCAAATTATTTTGGGTAGAAATAAAAAAGAAAATGAATTATTAGAAAAAGAGAAAGGAATAAAGATTATTCCTAATCAACCAGGGCCTACTGCTTTAATTAAAAATAAAAAATATGAAAAAGAAGCTAAAAAGTTAATTCAGAAGTATTCTAAGCATAAAATTAAAGATTTTATTATGAGATAATGTGTAAATTATGTGAAATAAAACCAGTGTATGAATTTACAAATAAGAGGAAACTTTGCAAAAGATGTTTTGTTAGATGGTTTGATAAAAAATTTTTATATGTTAATAGGAAATTTGGGATGATTAAGAAGGGAGATATTATTTTTATTAAAGGAAGGAATGATTTTAGAAGTGTTGTTTTAGAAGATGTTTTGAAAATGTTTGCAGAGAAGTTGATGATTAAGGTTGTGAAATTGCGCTCGCAGGCTCGCGATATTAATAAACAATTAATTAATGATAAAAAAATAACTAAGATAGCAATTCCCTTGACAATTGATGTTGAAGCAGGCAAGATTATTAAAGAGATTATTAAGGGCAAGGTTAAGGATTTAGATAGGGTTAAACCAGTTGAAAATAGAATTATCAAACCATTATACTTATTTCTAGATGAAGAAGTTTTACTTTATGCAAAATTGAGGAGCTTAAAATTTAAAAAAAGGATGGAGAAGAAAAATAAAATAAATTCCTTTATTGATGAATCAGAAAAGAAGCACCCAGAAGTCAAAAGAGCCATACTCAATAGTTATTTGAAAATATATAACTAATTATTTCTTCCCCTCAATTCTATCCAAGAAACTCCTTATGAATTTCTTGTTTTCTTCTCTTTGTTTTATTTCTTTTATTATATAAACTGCAATTTTTCCTTTTTGATGTTTTTCTGTTTTTACATCTGCTCTTAATTTATCATTTATTTTTTCGCCTAAGAGAACCTCACCTTTAGAAATAGAAGCAATTTTTTTCGCCATTGTTATTAATGTTCCCATACTCATAAATTTCAAACTATCTTTTTCTTGTTTTGCAATTATTGATCCATAATTTAAAGAAATTCCAAATTCTATTTTTTGCTTAGATAATTTATTATGTTCTTTTAAAATTTCTTGAATTTTTTGTGCGATTTCTACGGCAATTTTTTCATTCTTGAATGTTCTGGTTCTTACTGGAGCTAAAATAAAAAATAAATTATCTTGGTTTTCATATGTAACTGCCTTGTTTTCTTCTGCTGTGTCGATTATTTTTTGTAGTGCTTCTTCTGCATTTGATTTTTTTGATTGAATTTCTTTAAGGTTTTTTATTTTAAGGCAGACAACACTTGCATTTTGTTTATCCCCCTTAATAGATAAAGAGAGCTCAGCTTTATTTCTTGCATTGACTATTGAATTTTTTTTGAGGGGGAAGGCTTTGCTTTTTTCCCACCATGATTTTTTCGGTTCTGTTTCTTTTTTTTTAGAAGATATGCGACCAAAAAAGATTTTTTTATATCCTTTTTTGAAAACTAAAAAAGTAATAAATCCAAGAATCGCTATTATGAAAATCCAGACAAGAGGATATTTTACTAAACTAATTATTCCTCCTGAAACTTCTTTTATATCAATTGTTCTTCCAGTAAGTGCTGTCATTCCTGTAATTTTGATTCCTTCATCAGTTATAACCTCTACATGATATTCCCCGTCAGGAGCTGTTAATGTATATTTTTGGCTTTCGTCAACATCTAGAGAAACATCAACATTTAAAGACTCATTTCCAATTTTTACTAAAACTGATTTGTTATAAAAAACATTTCCTGCATTAGTTATTGTGATTGTTTTATTTAATAATTCGACTTTGACATCTTCTTTTTCTTTTATATTGAAAGTTGTTTCAGATGTTAGTTTATTTGAAACAGCGACTATTGTCCAGTTTGCAGGAGGTTCATTAGATGCAACAGGAAATTCTAAAAATTCATCTGTTGCTTTTTCTGTTTGTTCTAAAATATCATTTTTCTGATTTTTTATAGTTATAATTGAACTTGATTCTATTTTTTCACCTGTTTGGTCGTGGAGAACTGCTTTAACTTTTAAATTTGTTCCTGGCTCTATGTCTGAAGTTTCAAATACTATTTCTAGATTTGTAGGAATTTGTTTTATTACAATATTATGATTTATGACTCCCTTATTTGTTATTTCCCCATTTGAATCTTTTTCATGAGCATTTAAATTTACTAGATAAGGTCCAGCTTTTGTATCTTGTGGAAGAGAAATATTTATTGAGAAAAATCCATTGTTTATTGTTTCTAATTGATTTATTAATGAAGAATTATCAGCGATGATTTCTAATTCTATAAAACCATTTACATCTTCTCCATTTTCTTTTGTTGCTCCTCCTTTGATGATTATGCTTTTTCCAGGCTCGAATTCTGTTTCTTCAGAAGTTATATGGATGGTTATTAAATCTGAAATTGTAAAATCATTTGTTAAAATATATTCTTCTTTTAAACCAGATTTTATTTTACAATCTCCCTTGAGTTCTCCAATCATTTCTTTTGTCAGAACTAACAAGGATTCCATTCGTTTTTCTTCTCCAGCTAATAATCCCACACCATTTCTATAAAAGTTGATTTGATGACCCTCGCAAATTAAGTCCATCTGAAAACTTCCGGAAATATCACTTAGTGATTTTATTGTTACAGGTATGGAAACAATATCCCCTAAATTATAAATTTCATTTGGTTGTTGGGTGATGATTATTTCAGCTGATATAAGGGATGTTAGAAGAATTAATCCTATTAATAATATTATCACTCTTTTCATTTTTATAAGAGAGGATTATTGTTTATAAATATTTGTTTAATAAGGTTTAAAAAAAAGAAATTCTTTTAGAATACATGGGAAAGGGTGTTATTGATCCCTGGTCTGCAGATTTGCCAGAGGATTATAAGAAAATTGTGAAGGGGTTTGGGCTTGATAGTTTTGATGTTAAAGGTTTTCCAAATCCTAATTTATTAATGAGAAGGGGTTTTGTATTTGCTGGAAGAGGGTTAAAACAAATTTCTTATTGTCTTAATCAGAAAAAGCCGTTTTATTCTTTGACAGGAATTATGCCTACTGCGGATAAAATCCATTTTGGAACTAAATCTGTTATTGATATGATTTCTTATTTTCAAAAGCATGGAGCAGATACTTATGTTCTTATTGCGGATTTGGAAGCAGCTGCTACGAGGAAAGTTGATTTAAAAGAATCTAGAAAGAGAGCTTTGAAGATTCATATTCCTTGTTATATTGCTCTTGGTTTAGATGCTAAAAAAACAAAATTTTATTTTCAATCTGAGAATAATGATGTAACGAATTTAGCTTTTCAACTTTCTAATAAAGCTTCGTTAAATGAATATAGGGCTATTTATGGAAAAGCAGAACCTTCTAGAATAATGGCTTCTGTATTACAGGTTGCAGATATTTTGCATCCTCAGCTTAAAAAAAAGATGCCAGGAGTTATCCCAGTTGGAATAGACCAGGATCCACACATAAGATTATCTAGGGATATTGCAAAAAGAAGTGGTTTTGTTTTGCCAGGTTCTATTAATTTCAAATTTTTACCTTCCCTTTCAGGAAATATAAAAATGTCTAAGTCTGAGGGGAATTCACTTTATCTTTTGGATAATGATGAAGAGATTCGGAAAAAAGTTTCAAGAGCACTTACAGGAGGACAGAAGACAGCCCAAGAGCAGAAAGAGAAAGGAGGAAATCCTGAAAAAGATATGTTATTTGAGTTGTTCAGGCAACATTTAATTAAAGATGATAAAGAATTAAAACAGAGAGAAGAGGATTATAAAAAAGGAAAGATTTTAGATTCAGAAAATAAAGAGTTTGCTACTAAACTATTGGTTAAATTTATGAGAGATTTTAGGAAAAAATTTGAAAAGGCAAAGAAACAAACAGCTAAATTGTTTAAAGAGTAATTTTATAAATCTCTTATCTTTAATTTATTCATGAAGATATTATCTTTACATTGTGATTATATTAAGTTTAAGCCCTTGAAAAAAGCGTTGCGAAATGTGAAGGTTTTGTCTGAGAAGGAAAAAGAAGGTGGAGAATCAAAAGACGCTCTTGTTGTATTAACTGCTGTTGAAAAAGGAGATGGTTCTTCTGAAGAATTGGTTAAAAATATTAAAGAAATTGCAAAACAAGTTAATGCTAAAAATATAGTTCTTTATCCTTATGCCCATCTTTCAAGTAATTTGGCTTCTCCTGAAATTGCAGTGAAAATTTTAGAAGATGCGGAAAAAAGTTTGAAAAAAATGTTTAATGTTGTTAGAGCTCCTTTTGGATATTATAAAGAGTTTGAATTGAAAGTTAAAGGACATCCTTTAAGTGAATTAAGCAGGGAGATTAAAGTTGAGAAAGAAGGAGAGGGAGACTATGATCCTAAACAATTGTTGAGAAAATTGAGTAAAGTGAAGATGAGTACTCAGAAGGCGCCGAAGGGTTTGAAGAGTAATATTGAGTTGGGGCGGGATATGGATTTATTTATTATCAATGAAGTTGTTGGAGGGGGCTTGCCTTTGTTTACACCGAAGGGGGCTACGATTGTTCGAGAGTTGAGGAGATTTATTGAAGATGAGGAAATCAGAAGGGGATATAAATATACTTTGACGCCTATTATGGCGAAGAGTGATTTGTATAAAATTTCTGGACATTGGCAACATTATAAAGAGGATATGTTTTCATTTGATGTTCATGGGGATACTTTTGCGCTGAGACCGATGACTTGTCCGTTTCAGTTTGTGTTGTACAAGAGAAAGCCAAGGAGTTACAAAGAGTTGCCTTTGAAGTATGCAGAACTCGCTGATCTTTTTAGAAATGAAAAATCAGGAGAATTGAGGGGGTTGACAAGGGTTAGGCAGTTTAAGCTAGCTGATGCACATATTATTTGTAGACCTAATCAAGTTGAGGAAGAATTTGAGAAAGTTCTTGCATTGATTCAGGATATCATGAAGATTTTAGGAATAAAAGATATTTGGTATCGGTTTTCTAGATGGGACCCGAAGAATAAAGAGAAATATATTGATAATCCAAAAGCATGGGAGAAATCAGAGAAAATGATGGAGAAAATGCTAAAGAAATTGAAACTGAAGTATGTTGAGGAAAAAGATGATGCTGCATTTTATGGGCCAAAGTTGGATTTGCAATATAAGGATGTATTCGGAAAAGAAGATACTTTGTTTACAGTTCAAATTGATTTTGCATTACCTGAAAAATTTGATTTAACATATAAGGATGAAAAGAATAAAGATGCACGACCAATGGTTATACATAGGTCTTCGATTGGGGCCATTGAAAGAACTTTGTCTGTTATGCTTGAACAAACACAAGGAAGATTTCCAACCTGGTTATCTCCAATCCAGGTTAGGGTTTTGAGTTTTACAGACAGAAACCAAAAAAATTCTAGAGATGTAATACAAAAACTTGGAGAAGCTATTCCAAATTTAAGAATTGATGCTGATTTCACACAACGAACTATTCCTTCAAAAGTTAAAGATGCTGAGTTGATGAGAATTCCTTATATAATTGTTATTGGAGATAAAGAAGAAAAAGATAAGAGTTTAGCTGTTAGAATTAAGGGGAATAAGAAGATAAAAAAAATGACTATTGAAGAATTTGGGAATGAAGTCAAAAGAGAGATTGAGGAGAGGGAATGAACCTTCAATTTTATCTTGAGAAATTACAGAATTCTGAACAATTCAAGAATTTTATGAAAGAGCATCCGAATGCGTTTCCTTGTTCTGGATTTTTTGTTATTGATAAAACTGGAAAAGAAGGGGATAAACAGCATTTTGATTTTTGGATACCTGGGAATAAAAAACTGATGAGTTTTCAGCTTGAGAATATGCAATTAGTTCCTTTGGAAAATTTTGGGAAGAATCTAGATAAAATATCTCTTGAGCAGGAAATTGATTTTGAAAAAATTGAAAAAATGATTGTTGATGAAATGGAAAAACAAGGAATCAAAGCTAAGATTCAGAAAATACTTTTGTCCTTTCAGAAATTGGAAGAGAAAAATTTTCTTGTTGGAACTGTGTTTGTCCCAAAACTTGGATTAATTCAAATTAATATAGATTTACAAAATATGAAAATAACTCACTTTGCTAAAAAGAGTTTTATAAGTATGATGAATATTTTTGGGAAGAAAAAGTAGCTATTAAATTGTAACAATCTTTAAAAAGAAATTTTCTATTTATTATAGTATGTCAAGGAAACCGAGAGTTCTTGTTGTGGGTGCAGGTGAAGTTGGAATAGGAACATTAGATGCTTTATTAGACAAGCAAGAATATCATAAGGATGTGGATATTTTTGGATTAGCAACTAGGAGACCCGAGAGCGTAAAGACTTCTGACGTGCATGTTATTGGTTATAATGAACCATCTGATTTAATAAAAATAGCTTCTTGGGCGGATGTTGCAGTTATTTGTAATGCATCTCAGAAGTTGTGGTATCATTCTGAGGATGGACGTGTTGCTAATGAAGAAGGTGTAAAATGGGCTCAGATTTTTAATGTTACTGTTGATAGTTTTGATGGTCATCGTGAAATGGCTGATTATTTTTCAGCTATGGATAAAGCAACAAAGGGTTTATCTTGCAGTGGTTTTGGGTGGGATCCTGGTTATTTTAGTTCCCATAAACATGCTGAGAATAAGGGTTTTCCTAGGTCTGTAACAAATGTTTTTTATGGTCCAGGTAAAAGTCAAGGTCATACAACTGGTTTGAAAACTAGTTCTTTTTTAAGAGATGAATGTGGACTTGTTGATGCTTATCAAGTTACTCTTCCAAGAGAAGAGACTATGGAAAGAGTAAGAAATGGAGAAATGAAAGAATTCTCTGCAGGGGAAAGATTGAAAAGAGATTGTTATATTGTGTTGAGAGATAAATCTAAAGAAAATTTAAAGAGAGCATCAGAGTATATCAAGGCGATGAAGGATTATTTTAAAGGTTATGAAACAAATGTGACTTTGTGTTCTCAAGAAGAATTAGATGAGCACAATAAACAAAAAAGTCATCAAGGGGTTGTTATTACAACTGCCAGAACAAGAAAAGGAAGTTTGTCTTTGATGGAAATGAAAGTGACCTTTGCAAATAATGCTGAAGCTACTGGGTGTTTTTTGGCTGAAGCTGTAGTAGCAGGTTATAAAGCTTATCAGGAAGGGAGAAGAGGTGCAGTTGGTCCAGGGGATTTACAGGAAAATTTATTTTCTTATCTTCCAAGACAAGGGACAATAAACCTTGGGTTGTGAGATAATTAATTTTAAGGTTTCTTAACAACAAAAATAATATCGATTTAACACAATAATCCTTAAAAAGTGTTTAAATTTTCATTGAATATGGGAGAAGACAGTTCTGAAATGGAAAGAAAAATTTATGAAAGTATTGAAGCGTTAGGAAAAAAAGCACATGAGCTTATTCGTACACGTCCGTATTTTACGAATTTAGGAAAATCTATATTATCAATCTTAGATTCTTTTGAACCAATGTTGCGACCCTTAGAGATTATTCGTAAAGATAGTCTTGATGATGATGGTGTTCTAAATGCAGAAGATTATGATATATGCTTAGGAAAGGTGAGATTAGCCTTAACAACTTTTTATGATGTTATTTCTGCAGCTGCTATAGAAAAAGCTCGAGGATATAATGAAGAGATTAGAGGATATCGTGAAGAGATTGAAAGAATTAGGGTTTCTCAACTACAAAAATAATCATTCTTCTAGGTTCTTCTTTTGAAATTATTTTGAAACCAGCGTCTTTGAAAAGTTTATAGATTTCTCTCGGCTCAAAGAGATAATAATACCTTTTTCCTTTTTCTCTCCATCCAACGAATCTTTCTTTTGGAGAATTCTTGAAACGTTTTGTTTTTTTGTTCCAAACACAAATTTCTGCTTGGGCATTTGGTTTGAGGACCCGAAAAAGTTCTTTGATTGTTTGCTTTTGTTTTTCTTTTGGAATGCAATGGATTGAAGCTACAGCAATTGCAGAATCAAAGAAATTATCTTTGAAAGGAAGTTTATCTAAACTAGCAACATTAAATTCTGCGTTAATTTTTTCTTTTTTTGCTTTTTTCTTTGCTAATTTAATCATCTTTTCAGAGAAATCTATAAGATACATTTTTCCATTTTTTATTTTGGTTCTGGATTCCCGCCCTTTCCCACCCGTCAGCGCCTTTGGCGCAGACGAATTATTGTCCGAACCAATCTTTTGTAAATGTCTTCCTGCTCCACCCCCTAAATCAAGAATGTTTCCTGTTTTATTTTTTAAGAATTCTTGAACATGATGTGCTGGTTTTGTTTTAAATTCATACCATTCTGGTGCTATATTGTCCCATATTTTTTCTTGTTTCATAGATTTAGAAAGAGTTTTAAGCTTAAAAAATTGTGTGATTGTATGTTAATTCCAAAGAAAAATGAAGTTAGAAAGCCTACAAGAACTATTTCAGGGGTTACTCCTGTAGCTGTGATGTTGCCTCCGAGGAAATGTAAGCATGGGATTTGTTTATATTGCCCTTCTTTGAATGTCCCGCAAAGTTATACTCCAAAGTCGCCAGTGGTTTTAAGGGCATCCAAGGTTAATTATGATGCTTACGAACAAGTTCGAGGAAGAATTAAAGCTTTCAAAGCAATGCATCATCCAACAGATAAAATTGAATTAATAATTATGGGTGGAACTTTTTTAGAATATCCCAAGCAATTCCAATATGATTTTGTTAAATCTTGTTATGATGGTTTGAACAGAAAGGTTTCTAAGAATTTAGAGCAAGCTAAGAAACTTAATGAGAAAGCAAAGCATAGATGTGTGGCTTTGTGTGTTGAAACTCGGCCAGATGTTTGTGTCGAATTTATAGATAGGATGAGAGAATTTGGATGCACTAGAGTTGAGCTTGGAGTGCAAATTATTGATGATGTAATTTATAAGAAAATTAAGAGAGGACATACTGTTAAGGATGTTGTTTTAGCTACAAAGGAATTGAAAAATGCTGGATTTAAAGTTGGTTATCATGTAATGCCCGGTTTACCTGGAAGTAATTTAAAAAAAGATTTGAAACTTTTTAAAAAACTTTTTTCTGATGGAAGATTTAAACCAGATCAGTTAAAGATTTATCCTTGTCAGGTAATTTCTGGTTCTGAACTTGAGAAGATTTATTGGAAAGGGAAATATAAACCATATACCAAGGAACAGACTAAAAAAACTCTTATTAAAATGTTAAAAGCTGTTCCAAGATATTGTAGGGTTATGAGGGTTATGCGTGAAATTCCTCCAGATTATTTGACTGCAGGAATTATTAACATTGATTTAAGAAAAGATATTGAAAAAGAGTTAAGGTGTAAAGGAATAAAGATAAATGAAATAAGGTTTAGGGAAGTTGGGTTTGTTAAGGGAGAGTTGAATGAGAATTTAATGTTGAAAGTGACAAAATATAAGGCTTCAGGAGGGCAAGAATATTTTTTAGAAATTGTTAATAAAGATGATATTTTATTTGGGTTATTGAGATTGAGAGTTTTTGAGGAAGAGGAAGCGTTGGGGGGCCCCCCCCCCCCAAACACACAAAAAACAAAAAAAAAAAAAAAAAAAAATTATTAAAAAGCAGAAAAAAAATATATAAAGATAAAGAAAAAAAA
>JAUXAD010000037.1 GCA_030620045.1 archaeon | reverse complement strand
GGAAAAGAATTAAAAAGAAGTTATGACTTGGCAATTCTTCCTCATCAAAGATTAACTGAATCAAAATTTTCAGCTATCCATAAAAAATTAGAAACTAAATATATAGAAAGAGCAAAACAAGAATTAGTAGCTCCTAGATTAGTGCAATATGCTATAGGTGGTGCAATAGCTGGTGCTGGTATTGGAGCAGCAGTTGGTGGTCCAGCAGCAGCATTTAGTTTAATACATCCAGCAGCAGCAAAAGTTGGTGCAGCCCTTGGATTAACAGCTTTAGGAACAGTTGCAGCATTAAAAACTCCTCAAATTGTAAAAGAATTTGAAATTTCTCCTAAAGCAGGATTTAGAGAGATTGGTCTAACTGCTGCTGAAATTGGTGTGCCAATTATTACTGGAACAGCAGTAGCAGGAGTATATGCTAAGGAATTTCTAAAGACAGGGAAGATAGTAAAAGAAGCTGGATTATTCAGATTAAAAGAAGCACCAAGTATTTTAAAAAAACCAGATGTTACAGCTCAATACGGAGAGTTTGTAGGAATTCAAACACTCAAATATAAAACTCCTAGTCTTTTGAGAGCATTTAGATGGAAACCAACATTTGAAGTTACTAGAAAAATCTATGCTCCTGAATTAATGATAAGATTTGCTCCATCTATGAAAGAAGAATATGTAAAAGGAATTCTCACACCAAAACCTGTCAAAGTCAAGGTAGATTTCTTTGGAAAAGTTATGAAAGGTGAAGAATATACAACAGTAATGAAAGCAGTTAAACCAGTTTATTATAAAGATATTCCTAAAATTAAAATGATTCCTAAAATTAAGATGGTTGCTCCTAAAATTAGAGGGCTTTCTAAACTTAAAATTATTCCTAAAATTAAAAAAGTGCCATATTTAAAAAAGATGATAGTGCCTAAAATTAAGGCAGTTTCTCCAGAAAAAATACCTATTACAACAGGCAAAGCTGTTCCTTTGACTAAAGATATTCTTATAGGATATAGAATGGGTGAAGTTGGAAAGGAAATTGTTTCTCCTTTTGCAATTACTTATCCAAGAATTAGATCACTCTTAGGTAAAGGTGATAAAGAGATAATGAGAGTCACTTATCTTGATGAATTTAAACAAGTAGGCATAAGAGCCTATGGTATCGGAGAAAAGCCTGTTTCAGGATATGAATATAAATATCTTTTTAAATATTTACCAAAAGAATTTACAACATTTAAAGGAAAA
The DNA here is from genome assembly GCA_030620045.1 of archaeon. Classification (GTDB taxonomy): domain Archaea; phylum Nanobdellota; class Nanobdellia; order Pacearchaeales; family GW2011-AR1; genus JAUXAD01. The sequence goes on along the minus strand of JAUXAD010000037.1, from coordinate 5,737 downwards.
ACAGTAACTCCTTTATTTAAAATATTTAAACCAAAATTACCAGAACCACCATTTCCTCCTCCAAAAGAATTTCCAAAACCACAACCTTGGGCAGAAATTATAAAAACAACAACAGAAAGACCATCTTTTAGAGGTGTTGGGGGATTAGAAATTGCAGAAATAACAGCAGCTTTGCCTACTCCAGCAGGAGCTAGAGTTTTTTTTGGTGTTGGAATTCCTGCTACTTCAATAATAACATATCCTCAAATAAAACCTTTAGAAATGTTTGTTACTGCTCCTAAAGTAATTCCTGAATTCAAAGTAACTCCTGCAATAAGTCCTATTACTATTTCTAAAGTTTATCCTTTAATTAAACCAGAAATTATATCTAGAATTAGTTCTGCAGTTATTTCTAGAGTCCAGCCAAAAGTTATTCCTAGAGTCCAACCAAAAATAATTCCTGCAGTTATTCCTAGAGTCCAGCCAAAAATAATTCCAAGATTACAGCCAAAAATAATTCCAAAACTTATTTCATTGTTTCCTCCTCCACTTCTTGTGCCACTTAAATTTGAAAAACCAGTAGGAAAAATAGAAGAAGTAATTGAAAAGAAAAAATTAGAGGGCTATGTAGCATTCATAAAGCGAAGAGGGAAGTGGATAAGGGTAAGCCCACTAGTTACAAAATTAACAGCTCTTGATATTGCAGCTACAAAAGCTGCTAAAACACTTGCTGCAACTTTTAAAGTTGTTCCTGTGAAACTAGGAACTTTTAGGATGAGAAAATATGAAAGCTTGAAGAGAAGAATAGAAAGTATCAAAACAGCTGGAGAATTTGCTAGACTTAGAGCTAAAGGTTGGTTCAGAGATTATAAAATTAGAAAAGGTAAGAGAATTCCTTTGCCTCCTATGACTTTTATTCAATTGAGAGGTAAAAGACTTGCAATGAGAGAGGAAGTAAAAGAGATTATTGAAGCAAAGAGAAGAAAGGCCTTAATAAAAAGTTTAACACCAATATTAACTTTAAAAAGAGAAGTAAAGGAAAAAAAAGCCAAAGAAAAAAAAGCAAGGATTGGTTTCTTGCTTAGTGAAATGAAATTAAAAAAACAAAAGGAATTAAAAACAAAATGGTTTTAAAAAAGTATAAACAGTCAAAAGAAACAAGAAAAAAAAGAAGTTTAGCTTTAAAAGGAAGAAAAAGACATCCTTTTCCAGAAGAATGGAAGAAAAAAATAAGTCAAAGTCATAAAGGAAAGCATTATTCACCAGAAACTGAATTCAAAAAAGGAATGGTCTCATTGGTAAAAGGCAAAAAAATGCCAGAAGAAAAATATCCTGATTATGGAATGAGAAATAAAAAACATTCTAAAGAAAATAAGAAAAGAATGAGTATTGTAAAAAAGGGAAAACATCCCTCTGAAAAAACTAAAAGAAAATTAAGCAAGGCATTATTAGGGAAGAATAAAGGAAAAAATTGCTCAGAAAAAACAAGAAATAAAATAAGAAATGCTATGGATATTCATCACATCAATGGGAATCATAATGATAACCAACTATTGAATAGAATGAAATTGTCACATATGGAACATATTAAAGTTCATATAATTAACAACAAATTAAAAAAACAAGGAATGATGATGAGTGGAATTTTTACTATAGATAATCCTCATTTAAGAGGGGAGGTATTTTAAAAATGTGTGGTATGATGAAAAATAAAAAATCTCAGGCAGTTTTTGTAGGCATAATGATTGCAATTATGGTTTTCATAACAGTAGTTATTCTTATAGAACCTTTAAAAGAACAAATAATAATATCAAGAGATGCTGATCATCTTGACTGCACAAATTCAAGCATTTCAACAGGACAAAGAATGACTTGTTTGCTTGTTGATTTATATCTATTTTATTTTGTTGGAGCATGTATAGCAGCTGGTGCTAGTTATATTTTCATAAAAAAAAGAGCAGGATATTAACAGGAGGCAAGAAAAATTGATAAAAAAAAACTTAAAAATAATCTTTCCAATAGTTTTAATAATCTCCCTGCTTGTAGCTATACCTCAAGCATCAGCTTTGTTTGAAGATAAAGTTTATGATCCAGAAACAGAAACTATAACTATAAGAAACTGGATTAATCAGCCCATTATATCTTTACAGCTTCTTGAAAATACAGATCAATGTCTTGTAAATTGTTCTGCTTTAATTAATATAACTCCTCATAGAGATATAGATGCTAATGATGAAGCAAAATATCGCTTTGATTTTTATGATAAAAAAAATAGAAATGCTTTAGCAATAGGAAAATTAAAGGAATGGAATTTAAAAAAGCAAGTTATTGAAGATTATGAGATTGATGTTGATGATTACGGGACTTGTCAAGGCATAAGATATAACAATCAAACAAAACAATATGAGAATTATGATTATTCTTGTGTAACAGGCAGCCATAAAGAAACAAGACAAAGAATAAAATGGAAACCTTTTATTTTAAATCCTTCTTTCTGGAAAAAAGGTGAAAGTGTTATTGTAAAACTTGAAGGAAAAAAACAATTAGGCAGTTCAGTTGAATGGATTCCAACAATTTATGGTTTTGAATTAACAGAATGGGCATGGTGGGATTCAGGTTATGATTATAGATATCCAATAATTAACAATCAAACAAATGTATATCCAATTTCTGTAAATGATACTTACGGAATTAATGGAGACATTATTTGGTCTTTAATAGGTAATTCTTCTTATGTTTATTCAACTGAATCAGGTCTAAGTGGAACAATAGCAATAGCAAATGAAACTGATGAAAAATATTGGGAAAATGAAACAAGCAGATTAGGAAATTCTCCTGCAAGTGTTTGGGGTTCTAATGCACAAGGAATATGGCATTTTAGCGAAGGTTCAGGAACAAATGTTTATGATTCTTCAGGTAATGGAAATAATGGAACTTTAGCATATTCAGACCATTGGACAACATCAGGTAAGTTTGGTACAGCTTATGATTTTGATGGTACTAATGATTATATTAATTGTGGAAATGATGTCAGTCTGAATGTTGGTGATGCACTAACAATTATGTTCTGGATAAAAAGAGATGGAACTGGCGTCACAGATATTCTTATAGACAATAGACAAATTAATGATAGATATGGATATATGGTATATCTTACAGCTGACAAAATTAATTTTCAGCTAGCTAACGCAGGGGCTCAAGTCAGTCACGCTGCTGATACTTCTATTGACACTAACTGGCATTTTATTGCTATTGTATGGGACAAAACCGATGTATTCTTTTATCTTGATGGTGTACCTGACGGCTCAGAATCAGCCTCATCATCTGAATTTGCTGAAGGGACAGGGAATAACACAATAGGAGTAGGAATATCTGGTGTTTTTTATTTTGATGGTATAATGGATGAAGTCAGAATTTATAAATCAAATACAACTTCTGATGAAATTTTACAAGTATATAACAATGGAATAAATAATTTAACAAGACTTGGAAGTGAAGAAATACCAATAGGAATAACAGTAACTTTGGTTTCACCAACACATAATACAAATACTACAACAATAGAACAAACTTTTATATGTGCTGCAATGACTGCAGAATCAACTCTTAGTAATATAACTCTCTATGTTTGGGGTTCTAATAATAATATTTACTATGAAAATACAACAAACATAACAGGAACATCAAACCAGACAAATTGGACAACAAACTTGCATGATGATACTTACAAGTGGAATTGTTTGGTTTATGATGATTTAGGGAATAATTCAGATGGGCCTAGTAATTTTACTTTAATAATTGATACAAAGATAAATGTGAATGAGACTTATGATTCAGAGGTAATAGAAACACAAAATACAAATTTTACACTCTCCATTGAAACAGCATCAATAAGTGAATACAATGAAATAAATGCAACTTTCTATTATAATAATACAATATATGGCTATGATAATAAAACAATAATAGAAAATATAACAAATTTCATAAAAACAATTACAGTTCCTAATATAAATAACAATATAGAAAATGCTTCTTTTTATTGGAATTATAATGTTGGTAATGCTGATTACAATACTATAACAAAAAACCATACAATCTACAAGTTTATTATTTCTATATGTAATGCAACTTATACTACACAAGGCTTAAATTTTACTATAAAAAATGAATTAAATCAATCTCTTATTAATGGTGATTTATCTATAAATTTTGTGTATTGGCAGTATGGCCAGTCTAGTTTAAATAAAACCTATGACTATTCTGGAACAAATAAATCTAATTATACTTTCTGTATTTCTCCTGAAAATACAACAATATATTCTAATTTTGTTGCTTATTATTCTGCAGATGGTTATCCTGAAAGAAGATATTATACTGAAGATGCTATGCTTACAAAAGAAGTTACACAAATTTCTCTTTATTTGCTTGAAACAGATGAAGGTATGTATGCAAGATTCAAAACAGTAACTCAATATCAGGAAGCTATTGCTAAAGTTAATGTTATAATGGAAAAATTAATATCTGGAACTTATGTAACAATAGAAAGAGAAGAAACAGATGATTCAGGACTTGCAACATTTTGGGTTGATCCAGATAGTGATTATAGATTCACCTTTACAAAAACTGGCTATATACAAGAGGTTCTTACTTTAAGACCAACTTCAACAGAAATTTATACTATTATAATGGGTGTAGATGTGGAAGAAGAAGAAAAATCAATGTATACTGGATTAAGTTATGAATTTTCTATAAGTCCAGCAGCATCTATTCTAAACAACAATACAGTTTATAATTTTAGTTTCAGTTACATAAGTTCATATTGGATTATAACAAACTGCACTTTTTATTTGAAAAATAAAAGTGATAATAGTATTCTTGCACAAAATAATTCTGGATGGTTATCTGGTAGTGGCTATATTTTAATAAGTTATAATACAACTAATTTGACTGGAATAATAGCAGAAGCTGTGCTTGAAGAAAACTCAACTTATACTTTAACATTACAAACAGAATACACTATTAGATTTACTTATGAAGGAGAATTTTCTCTAAAGAATTTCTTTGATGACTTAGCTGCTTTTTCACAAGCAGGATTTAATGACTTTTCAAGAATGATTATTGCATTTATTATGATTTTTATTTTAACAACTTTAATTTGTTATTTCACAGGTTTGGCAAATCCAGAAGGTATTATTTTGTTTGTATGGGCTATGATTGGTGTGTTTTCATATCTTGGATGGTTTTATATGAGCTATAGCGGAATTCCAAGTGGTTTTGGAGATTTAAATAAATATATCATCTTTTATATTATCACTCTTACTTCATTAGGATTCATAATCTGGAGGCACACATAAGATGGGAAAATTAGCAATATATTTATTGGTTATGTCAGGACTTATGCTTTTGTTTTACTTTGGAGGCTTAATCAGTAGCACACCAAATTCAGCTTTGTTAAATTTGTTGCTTGATCCTGAAAGTATGCAAACTCTGCCACTTGCACTAAAAGTTATAATGGTTTTACAAGGTATTGGAGTAGCAGCTGGAGCTATATTTATTGGATATGTTACTCATGGCAAAGTAGATTTAATAGTCCTTGCTCCTTTCACAGTTTATCTATTTAATTTAGGTTGGGATTTTTTAGTGGTTTATCAAAATGTCGCAGCAGTAAATAAAGTAATGGGTATTTTATTATTCTCACCTTTATTTTTGCTTTACATGTTCACAATTTTAGAGTGGTGGAGGGGTAGGGATTAGT
>JAUXAD010000017.1 GCA_030620045.1 archaeon | reverse complement strand
GGAGTTTTTAAATCCATTTTTGTTCTCCTTATCTTTTTCCTTTTTATGTTTTTTTACTACTCGATACCACATAAAGATTATTCCTAGAACAATTACCCCATATAAAATATAAATCCAAATAAATTTATCTTTTTCTGTTTCAGCGGGTTCTTCTTCTGTATCTTCTTCTTGGTCCTCTTCCAGTTCTTCTATTGAACAGTTTTGTGTTTCATTTGGTTTATCTTTTTTTAAAGCATAACAATAACTTTTAACCTTTGAACAATTTCTTGTTTGAGTTCCATTTATACAATCGCTCCATTCAGTACATTCCCATGTTGTTACACAACCTCCTCCAGGAGAACCCTTCGGAGTATCTTCATCAACTTCTTCTGTCCAAGAATAATTACAAACTAAAGTATAATTACCTGGCTTTAAGGCTGGATGTGTGTTTATTATAACATTCCTCCCATTAATTGTAAAATTCAAACCATCTAAAGTATAATTAGATAAGGGATCATTTTGACTATCTAAAATTCTACAAGAATCTGGTGAAACATCTAAAATTGCTATTTCTTGATTGCCTGCGATTATTTCAATAGCAGAAGCACAATTAAGCAAAACCAATACTGTTATTATTGTTATCAATGTCTTCTTCATTTTTGATTAGGATGCTCGTCTTTCCGAGCCGTCTTTTAAAATAATTAAAAAATAAAAAATAAAAAATTGTTTTTAGTTTATAAATTTAGTGGAACAATTTCTGTTCTTATTTGATAGCAACCTGTTTCTGTAGCAAGGTTAAATGTGTTTTCTATGCTTACATCTATGAATCCTGGATTCATATTAAATGTATCTCCACCTTTGTCACTATCAGAATAGTCTATCATATCTGTTTCAAATAGATAACTGTTTGGGTCTGCCCAATTTACTTTTTTTGTTCCTGAATCATAGTTGACTTTTGGAACTAACCAAATCTTTGCTCCACTGCATAGATTGAAACTATCAAATCCATTATGATCATTACAATAATCATCAGGAATTTCATCTGCATCATCTGTATCTGTTGGTGCTAAATTCCAATCATCTGTATGTGGTAAGTCTGTGTTTAATTCTCCACTACCTGTTATTAAAACATATCCATTTTCATCTGATGTTACTGTTGCTATCAATTTTCCTGGATTGTCTCCTCCCCAGTTCACAAATCTATCCTGTCTATCAGCGTAGTATATCAAAACATATTGTGTGTTTACTTGCAATCCAGTCGCTTCTAATTCATAATCGAATGTAGGAGAAACCAAATCGTATTTTAATGTTGCTTGTATTCCATCACCAAGAATAGGTTGCCATCCTATTCTTTCCTTGTTTTCTAGTATCAATTCACCAAGATATCTTGTTGATATTACATTACTATTATCTGGTTCACAAGTCCTGTATTTGCATCCTGTAGATTCTGGACCCTCACATTTATTCACTATTGTTACAAACTCAATTGGAACTTGTCTATTTGCCCTATTTGTTAATTTTATCTGTTCTACATAGGTACTTCCTGGATAAGCTGGACTATCTCCGATATCATATGTGCATATGGAATCTAAACAATTTACATTACCAAGTTCAACTATCAATGATTGTTTAACTTGTGCTTGTCCTGTTATAACACCATAGTAAGTCAATAAAGCCCCTGTAACCAAAGCCAATGCAAACAAACCGATTATTCCGAATGTCAATAACTTTTTATTAAATTTCTTTTTTGTTTTTTCTTCATTCATATTTATATACCTCCATTAATTTAATTATAAACATTACCATCTTCCACGAATCTTTTCCCATTTAGCATCTCTATCATTTATGGGCAACCAAGATAAAAATTTTATTTTAATTCCTTCTTTCAAACATTCTTTTAACATTTCTTTTGTATCCCCATATCCTCTAAAACCCATGTAATAAATAACATCTAACTCTGGCTGTCTTAAATATGTCCAGGCTAGAAAACCATTACTATTAGCATGTTCATCTACAAGAATATCTTTCTTTTTAATTTTATACTTTTCTTCAAATTTCTTCCTATCACTTTTATTCACAAAACCTACATCCCATATACAAAATGCTCCCATTTTATTTATTCTGGATTTATTTTTTCTTTTTTTTAACTGCTTTCTTTTTTCCTCGAGACATTGCTATTTCACACACGGTCAAATTTCCTTTATCATCTGTTCCACAAAAATAAAGTTTTGATTTTTCTCGCTTTATGCTAGTTTTCAAAATAACTTTTCCTTTTCCCATTTGTATTTTACCTCCAATGATTTACTATATTTAATATAATTTCTCTTTTCTTAGAATATCTATAATTATAAAATTTTGATAGTTTCTCTTGAAAAAGTTTAGTCCAATACTCCCTATTTTTATTAGTAATAATATGGCATTTTCTACATAAAGAAATTAAATTTTGTTCAATATGGCATTTTTTGTCATAATTTATATGGTGAACGCATAAAGCTTCTTTTAATTTTTCTCTGTGTATTCCACAATTTAGACATATTTGATTATCTCTTTTTCTTATTAGATTTTTTAATCTCAAATTAAATTCTATCCCATAAGGTTCAAAAGAGATTCCACCTAACCACGCAGAATTTTTTTCTAAAACCCCTAACCCCCTTTCCATAAAAGTTTTATGTCTTTTTTGTTCTTTTAATTTTGCTTTTTCTGGATTTTTTTCATACCACAATTCACGGGCTTTTGACATTTTCTTTTTTGTGTTTTCTGTTTTTTTCCATCTAGCTTTAGGATTTCCTGTCATTGCTAAACTAATATTTTTAGACACCCTTTTTTTATAGTCTTTATTTGCCCACCGTTCTTTAGTTTTCTTTCCAATTTTTAATCTAACTCCCTCAGATTCCATAGGATTATTTTCTAAAAAATGTTTTCTTGAAGCTCGTGATACAATTTCTTTTCCCTTTTTTGTAAATTTATGCTTAGTATCTACCCCCATCTTTTTTAATCTTCTTAAAATAACCCAATCACAAGTATTCAGTTCTTTAGCAATTTCTATTGTAGTTTTATCCTGTTCTACAAATGCTTTCTTAATATATTTTTCATCTAAATTTAAAGAATTTCTTTTTCCTATTTTTTTCTTTGTCTTTTCTGAATGATGCCAACTTCGATAATGATGATTTATCCAAATATTTCCTTCTTTTACTATTTGCCCACATCCACACTCACAAAGTTTTCCTTTTCCCATTTGTTTTTTCCTCCTATGTATTTATTTTTTAACCCTTAAACAATTTATCACACTTCTTTGTTCTTGCATATTATTTAATTTTTTACTGCAATCCCCACAAATACTGTCATAAATATAAGACCATTCTCCATAATGTTCATAACTCTTAAATAACCTATTGCATTTTTTACAAGGAATCATTTTCCCTTTTTCTTTTAATTCCTTATCACCAAATAATGTTATCCCTAAATGAATTAATTTTGTTTTTATTGTCATTTTTTATCTCTTTGTTTTTGGATATCATTTGATTTTGAAATTGAATTTATAACCGGACAGTTAATTTTCAGTTTTTTAGCACGATTTTGTAAAACTGATAAATCCTTACCTAAACAATGCCCCCCCCAAGCATTGCCTGGTTTTAAGTAATTATCAGATATGTTTAATTGAGTATCTTCACAAAATAATCCCATTAATTTTTCATCATCTATATTTACTTTTTTACAGATAGCTGCAATTTCATTTGTATAAGAAACCTTCAACGCATGATAACTATTATTTATATACTTTATCATTTGTGCTATATTTCCATTTACAATAAATTTCTTTGCATTAATTCCTTTATAACATCCCATTACCTTTTTACTAATATTTTTATCTTCTGAACCAACTATTATAAAAGATGGATTGAAGAAATCTTTTATTGCGGTTTTTTCTCTTAAAAATTCTGGATTAACCGCCATATAAAAATCCCCCCCACATTTTTTTCCAGATGATTTTTCTAAAATAGTTTCTAAGATTTCAAAAGAACCTGGAAACATGGTACTTCTAATAACAACTATATGATGATCGTAAGAAGATTTTTCTTTTAGAGTTTCACCAATTTGTTTACATGCATTTTTTAAAGGAGTCAAATCTAATTCTCCATTTTTTTTGCAGGGCGTGCCTACACACACAAAAGAAATATCAGAATTCAGAATTGCTTCTTTTGTATCTAAAGTAGCTTTTAATCTTTTCTTATTTAATTTATTGATCTTATTAACTTTAGATTCAATTACATCTACGCCCGTAACTTGGTGCCTCAATTTAGCAAAACATATTGCTGTAGTCCCCCCAACTGGACCTAATCCAATTACTGATATTTTCATTTTATCTTAAAATGCCTTATTCCTCCTTCATACTTGCAAGCACATATATCTGAAAAAGATTCAACTTCATAGTCTATTAATTTTCCATAATCTACATCATTTGATGAACATGTTTTTTCACATAAATTTCCTCTTGGAACAGCAACAAATAGTATGTAACAAAAAAGAAAAATTGATAAAAAGAACATAATCCCTATTAGTATTGGTATTGTTATATCTCCTGTATATCCTTTTTTATTCATTTCCCCTTCTTAACATGATTTAATTTAAGGATTCTTCTTAAGGTATCATTGTAAGTTTCTCTGGGATATTTCTTCATATCATCCAAGGTCTTCTTGACTTCATCGTCAACTTTTATTGGCTTTGTAGTAACCATAATGAACTAAAGTGAATTTAAGTATTTAAATGTTTCTGCTCAACTTCTCACCCCAATCTTTTTTAAAGAAAATACTTTTATCATCTACAAGAATATCTCCATTTGGCTTTCCCATATAAAGTTCATGAAATTTAAAGCCCCAACCTTTAAGTTGTTTCAATGTAAAATCATATCCTTGTTTATAGCTTTCAATTACATTGTTGCCATTTTTCCCCATAAATCTTGCAGTATAAAAAATTATTTTATTACCCTCATTATATAATTTATTGATAACTTTTATCGCTTCTTTATAGGGTTTTAAGTTCTTATAGTCTCCATTACATGTTGGACAAATTGTTCCGTCTATATCAAAAATAAAAGTTTTAACCATTTTTCAATTTCTTGTTTTGTTTATTTTATAACATTCATCACAAGGAGAACAAAATCCATAATCATGGCATATACAAGAAATTTTATTACCTTTTAAATTTTCATGAAAGATATTTTCCAAAGGATCTTTCATTCTAAATAATTTAGAAACACACTGATATCTATCCCCCGTAGGAGCTATAATTATAATTTTTCCTGAACATTCAACTGTCTTTCTAAAAGACATGGAACATCTTTCATAAGAATTTAGAACCCTTTGAGTTTTAAAAAAATACCATCCGTTCTGATTAAATTTTTCCTTAACTTTTTTGAAAAAATCATCATCATGAGGATCAACCATATGAATTACTCCTTCCATAAGGTTTTTCTCTCTTAATTTATTTATCACCTTAATAACTTTTTCAGGTTTCCCAGAAGAATAATGGTAACTCCCATAAAACCTAACTGGTCGAGTAATCTCATTAATATACCTTTGAGTGAATTCGTCACTCCAGCAAAAATTAGTATATACTGAGATAAGAATCTTCTCGTTTATATTCTTTATTATTTTTATGAAATCTGGATGTAAGGTTGGCTCTCCCCCTGTAAATATTACATCTTTTCCAATTCTATTAATTGCTTCAATCCACTTTTCTCCTTTTTCTATTGGATAACTCTTACTTTTGTTTTCAGGAGGATTATGTTTGGTTGTGCAGTAATCACAATCTAAATTACAACCAAATGTTAGATAAGCATACATAGGTGTTTTTTTGAAAATCTTTCTGATATATTGATAAACACTAAACTTTTTAACCAAATTATATAGTTTAGTATTCTTAATTCTATTGAATGTTTTTGGATTTCTCATTATTTTTTTTTATTTTATTTATTATTTTTGTGGTTGATTTCTCTTTAATCATTGGAGTAAATTTAATTTGACAACCATATCCTTCTATAATCTTTCTCTCATCTTGGTTGATAGTATCTGTAGTATAATCTCCTCCTTTAATATAAACATCTGGCTTTATTTTTTTAATTAAATTTATTGGATTTTTTTCATCAAAAATTATAACTTCATCTACAAATCCTAAAGATTCAAGTATTTGCTTTCTGTCTTCTTCAGAATTAATTGGTTCCCTTTTTATTTTTCTCACAGAATTATCGCTATTAAGTCCAACAATTAAATAACCTAATTTCTTAGCTTCTCTTAAACAGGATATATGCCCCACATGTAAAATATCAAAACAACCATTTGTAAAAACTATTTTTTCATCAATTACAGAAGTCCCTTTTTTAGATACTACAATACTAGCCATTTTATTTGCAAATATTGCGGCCTTCTCTAAATTCTCACCCCTAACTAATTTTACTGCTAATGCTGCTATGACAGTATCACCAGCCCCTATAACATCATAAACTTCTTTTGCCTCTGTTGGAATATCAATTCTTCTTTCACCAATAAGGGACATTCCTTCTTTTCCCTTAGTTATTAAAATATTTTTGTATTGTCCAACTAACTCTTTTGATTCTTTTAAATTAGGGGCAATCAAATAACATCCAGAATAATCTATTTTATTTTTTGGTTTGGGGTCTACAATTATTTTTATTTTTAATTTTTTTAATTCTTCAAATAAATTTTGAGTTATTACTCCTTTAGCATAATCTGAAATAATGATCAAATCTGGTTTTGTTTTTTTAATATCTTCTATTATTTCATTATCAAAAGTTTTGCTTACTTTTTCTTCACAGTCTACTCTTAATATTTGTGGGTTTCCAAATCTTGTTTTTAAGGTTGTTCTCTCTGTTTTGAATAATCTACCTTTTATACCCTTCTCTTTTAATTTTTGCTTTATTATTTTTCCCATATTATCATTACCAATATATCCAAATAAATAAGTATCTATCTTAAAATTCCTGAGATTATTTGCCACATTCGCTGCTCCACCCAAACAATCAACCTGTTCTTTCATATCTAAAATTGGAACCATCGCTTCAGGGTTAATTCTATTTACTTCTCCATAAATATACCTATCTAATATCACATCTCCAACAACTGCTATTTTGTTCATTTTACTCCATACAAAACTGAATCGTAAAGATGCCTCCTTGTTTCTGTACTTAAACCAAAAAATGATTTATCTTTTTGACCTAAAAATCTTTCAGCTAATTTATCTCCCTTAGGAATTAAAGCAAAATAATTAAATAAATCTCTTAGGATCTGAAGACTATTTTTATAATCTTCTTGTTCCTTAGGAAGAAGCCAGGCATCTTCTTTATTAAGAGACAAACCAGGTCCAACCCATTCTTTAGGAAATCTTAAAACAGATCTCTGAAAAAAAGTTTCTGGAACATCATCATTCCCCCCCAAATAAAAACCATGCTCTCTACAATAATCTCCAATCTTGGTTCCCCTATATGGAGCAAAGATTGAAGCCCAAGCCATTGTTGGGAGACCTGTTTGTTCCTTAAGACGAACATTTAATTTAAGTACTTCTAAATCAGCCTCAAGATTCACTTTTGTTGAAGAAGATGTAGCTCCAAGGGGGAGACCCAACATTTGTTCTGTTCTTACTTTATAACCAAGTTCATTCAAATAGTTCAAAACATCAAACATTAGATCTTCTTCCATATTACGGTTTAATACTTCTTTTTTGACTATTGGATCTGCGGACTCTATTGCGAGTGTTAATCCTGAACATCCTGATTCTCTCAATAATTTTGCCCTCTCTTTGCAATTAGAATTTTTTGGATTTACATATTCAAACCTCATCTGAGCATGAAATGGGATTCCTAAATGTGGATATTTATCAGCAAATTCTCTTACCCAATTTATATCTGTTCCAAAAGTATCATCCTGAAAATAGATCATTTTAGTTTGAGGTGAAATCTTTTGTATATTCCTAACTTCGTCTATAACTTCATCAACAGATCTAACTGATTTGGGAAATAAACGTTTTGAATCCCCTAATGTTCTTGACATATCCTTTACTTGTTGAGGTGTTAAATCTGTTACGATATTTTCTAAGGTACTACTATTAAAACAATAAGTACAAGCATGAGGACAACCCGTTTGACTAATCATACTTTTAATAGGACTTAATTCATATTCAAAATATTCTTTATAAAAATCTCCCCTATCTGCTATTGGAAAACTTTCTTGTTGAGTTAATGGAATTATTCCTGGTCGAACCTCTTTCTTTAATATTCTTCTGAACGCATTAAACCCTTCACTCAAAACAACATAGTCTGCATGTTTAATAGACTCTCTTGGAAAATATGTTGCATGTGGTCCACCCAAAATAGTTTTTACATTCCTATTTTTAAGTTTATCAAAATAAGAAAAAGTTTGTAAATGATCTCCAGTATAAATTGAGAAGCCTACATAATCTGGATTGAATTCACTCAAAACATTATCAAAACTTGTAAAATCATTTTTAACCAAAGCAATTTTTGGTTGCCATCCTTCTTGTTTAGCTATACTTGAAAGATGTAATAAACCTAATGGCTCTATAACTGAATACTTTGCTCCCAAAAGAATTTTCTTCATTTTAAAACTCCTTTCGCAATTTTAAATACATCCTCAGCCTTAATCTCTGTATAACATTCAAAGTTACAAGTTGGATTACATATTCCTCCTGAAATAAAAACTTTACAATTGGGACCATGACAAGGAAGTTTTTTCCAAGCAAGTAATTTCTTATTTTTTTCGTAATAAGGTCCTGAATCAAGATCTGCCCAACCTAGGATATCTATTGTAGGAACATCCATTGCTTCTGCGATATGCATCATTCCGGTATCATTAGAAATAAATAAACTACATTTTTTTATTACTGCTGCAGCATTCTTTAAACTTGTTTTGACTATGATTGGTTTTATTTCCATATATTCTTCTATTTTCTGATAATCTCCTTTATCACTTGGACCTTCAAATACCAAAATTTTAGCTCCGAACTTCTTATTTAAAATGGTTGCTAATTTTGCAAATCTTTCTAATGGCCACTTTTTTAATTCTCTTTTCCAATATCCTCCTGGATGCATTCCAACAAATAAACCATTCCCTAGAAAATTTTCTGCAAATTCCTCATTTTCTTTACTTATATGGAAATATAGTTTTTTATCTGTTATTTTTATTCCAAGAGGTTCTAACAATTTAAAATTTCTTTCCACTTTATGTAATTGTTTTAATTTTATAATGTTTGTGTAATATTTTGATTCAAACCCAATCCTCATTTTTGCATTAATTATTTTTGCTATGAACCCTAATCTTACACTTGCGGAAGGATGAACTGAAATACTCAAATCAAATCTCTTTCTTCTAAGTTTAAATAAAAGGAAGAGTGTCTTAAGAAAATTAAAAATAGATGGTTTTTTCTTAGTTAATGTATGGGTTCTATCTACAAAGATATGAGTTTCATTTATATATTTACTTCCTTCTAAAACTTCCTTTCCCCCATATGGAAAAACCAATAAATCAATTTCAGATTCTGGATACTTATTTCTAACAGCTTTAATTGTAGGTGTAGCCATAACTAAATCTCCTATACCTGCTAATGCTATAATCAGGATTCTCATATTAATATAATCCTCCATCTTTTTTATATTTAATAAAGAACAATTCATTTACAACATATTTCTCTTTTGATTGCATTGTTAAATCTCCTTTAAAAAAAACATTAACGCCGTGCTTATTAAACTGCCCTTTTGATTTTATTAAATCTTTTTGTATAAATGTTTTAAAGCCATGCTTATTAAGTAGAGAAAACAATTGAGAATTATTTTTGTTATGAAAGTAAACTTCAACTTCTATTACATCTATTCTATCAAGAAGTTTGCCAAATCCCTTTAGTACATTAAATTCATATCCCTCTACATCTATTTTGAGGAAACATGGACTTTCAATTTTAATCCCTAAAGTATCAAATCTTTTTATTTCTGTTTCCTCATTCTTCCAATTTTTATTAACTTCATTAGGAATTAAAGTTCCATCTCCCCCCTCCCATTCAGGAATTTTTATAAAACCTTTTTTAGTTTTATCTCCCAATGCAAAATTAAAAGAATTAATTCCTTCAATTTTTTTTAATCTTTCAAAATTTTTTTTTGTTGGTTCAAAAGAATATATTTTAGCTTTTGGGAATAAGTACTTATAAGTTTTAGAATATTGCCCAATGTAAGCTCCAACATCTATTACTGTATTAAACTTCCCACCATTTAACCTTGAAGCTACTCTTGCATCATAACATGCTCTTGGATAGTGCCCTTTTATATAATCAATTAAGATTTTTGGTTCCTCTATTATTTTTATAATCAAATTTCTATTTAGATTCATTTTATTTTTTATGAATATTCATTTTATTTGAAACTGTCTTCATAATAGGATGGTCTCTTGAATCTATGTTTCTAACACATCCAGGATATCTAGACCCATAAAAACCTTCATCCTCATTACAGGTTTTATTATCAGGATTGTATAATTTACATTTTTTCCAATAAGGACATTTTTTAGGTTTCATTTTTCTGTTTCTTTTTTATGAAGACCAGCATGACATTTTTGACATAGGTATATCACAATCTTACTTTTCTTCCATTTAGATTTTTTAATTATGTGGTGTTTTTGTAAAAAAGTATTTCTGCCACAAGACCTACATTTTCCTTTAATACTTCCTGTCGCTCTTACTTTTCTTCCTTTCTTTTTTTTATTTTTCATTTGAGTTTAAATAATAATTTTTTTTCCTTCCTCTTTTATTTGCTTTCCTTCTTAACCTTTCTTTTCTTCTACAAGCATGACAACTTTTGAAGTTCCTCCCCATTGGCTTTCCGCATTTTAAACATCTTCCTTTAAGTATTCTTTCTTCTTCTTTTTTAGTTTCTTTTTTTCGTTTTTTCTTTTTAGCCATTTTTATTAAGCATTGCTATGTCTAGTTTAATTCCTTTAATTATAATAGTTTTTCTTTATTCATTTTTATTTATTTCACGTATTTTTTGACGTAGCCCCATTTTTCTTTTTATTGATATCTTAGATATAATAGCTACTTTTATGAAGTTGAAGGATAAAAGATGTTGAAGTATATAGGGAAATCTATACATTTTAAGGTTTTTGAATATCTTAATATATAATCTTTTTTTTAGAAGGAATCTACTAACACTTCTTGGGAGAATTGGAATCCAATGGAAAAATTGCCGTAAGGATTTGGTTTCTACATCTGAAACTCTTTGATCTATCACATCCACATATTTTACTTTTCCTTTAATTGTATTGGAAATTTCTTCATCAGTAACAGTTTTATATTTCTTTCCAATATCTATTATTTCAGTATTTGGAAAATATTGAAGAAAAGAAGAACTTATATAATTTGGTTTAAGATCAATATAAAAGTTTACGCCTTCATCATAATCTTCTATTTTTTCAGAAGGGAGTCCAAAGATATGATCTATCTGCACAAAGATTTTATATTTTTTAATAATCCTCACAGCTCTTTTAATAATCAGATTAGATTCATTTCTTTTACAAATTTCTTTTCTTATCTTTTCTATTGGTGTTTGAACACCTAATTGTATCCTAATACACCCTCCTTTTTTTAACAATGAAATAATTTCATCATTAACTAAAAGGGGATGCGTTATAGCTTTAAATGGAATATTTATTTCGTTCTTATATTCTTTAATAAAATGTCCCAACCATTCAGTATCACTTGTAAAAGCATCATCTACAAAAAGAATCTGTTTATAATTTAATTTTTTCTTCATTATCTTAAGTTCTTCTATGACATTTTTTACACTTCTTCTCCTTAGCCAAGGTCCTTTATCTTTGTATAATTTCTTCATAAAATTATTAAAACAATAAGTACACTGAAAAGGACATCCTTTGCTAGTCATACAATGGTAAATATCTTTAAGATATGGGGCCTCTTCGTAAAAAAGCATATTATCTGGAAAAGGCAAATCATCTAGATTCTGAAGAAGAGGTCTTATCGGATTTTTGATTATTTCTTTTCCTTTCTTTGTCCACATATTTTTGATTTTAGTATTTTTAGGGTTATTAACTATTTCAATAAGAGTAGCATCCCCTTCTCCAATCACAATATAATCTACAGAATCATTATTGATTACTTCTTCTGGACAAGAAGTTACATGAATTCCTCCAAAAATAATCAGCATATCAAATTTTTCTTTGATTATTTTTGAGGTTTCAGAAGCCCAAAGGTAATCATCAGTCATAACCGAGAAACAAATAAAATCCGGATTAAAATAATTAATTCTTTTATATAATCTTTTTTTAAAATTTTTTTCTCCATCGTACCCTAAAATAAGATTTGTTTTGTGACCTTCTTTCTTCAAAGTCGCAGAGAGATATTCTATTCCTAAAGATTCATGTTCTATTCCTCTGTAAACAAATAAAATTCTCTTAGATTTCATTTTTCCTTTCCTCTCTAACTTTCTTTAATGCATCTCCCTTATTTTTATACATCCTTTGTCTATACCAATAAATAAATTTTCCTCTTTTGAATTCGTGCATTAAATAAAAGATCAATCCAATTATAATAAATAAAAATAATAAAATTTCTGATTTTGTAAAGAATGCAATAAAAATTAAAACCCAAATTATTGTTCTTGTATTTGGCAAAGAAATATCTTCAGTCCAAGGCTCCATGATAAGATAGTATAGGTAAACTTTTAATTTGAATTTTGTTTCAGGTTTCATTTTTAAGTATTTTGTTAATCTTTTTTAATTCTTTAAACAGAACATGTTTTTGATCTAATTTCATAATTCCCAGCTCTTCTTTAATTGATTCTATTTTTTCAAAAAGGCTCTCTGTTTTATCTATATCTTGTTTTGTAAATTGTCTCAATTCTTTTACTTTTTTTAATTGTTTATAAGACTTTTCCATAGCAATCCAATTCTCAATAACTTCTCTATAACTTCTCGCTCTATGTTCTTTTTTTATTTCTTTAAGTTGTTTAAGCAGATTTTTAGGTACGCAAATACCTGTAAAGTCATATTCTCTTTTTGCCATTTTTTATTTTGATTTTCTTTTGATTTAAACTTTTCTTTTTATTTCTTGTAAGATGTTTGAAAAATCTAGGAAGGCCCTATAATAAGGGCCGATTTTTGAGATTTTTACTCTTCTAAATTCTCCAATATCATTTCTTTTACTTTCATAGTATCAAGTTCTATGTTTCCCCTAGCTTTTATAATTGGTTGCTCTGGAATTTTTACTGTAATTTTCATATCAATAGGAATTTCACTCGCTTTTATTCTTAGTGGTTTCTTTTTATTTAATCTAAAACTTCCTGTTCGATAGCATAAAATTAACCACGTATGAAATTCTTTCTCTGTCATTTTAATTCAAAAATTATCTCCCCTGTTTTAGCATATTGATAATCATATTCTTTTGATAATAATGATTGAAAAAATGTTTTCCAATACCCCAATTTCTTTTTATTAGCATGAACTATTCCATTATGACATTTTACACATAAACTAATACAATTTTGTGGAATAGACATTTTCTTATTATAATTAATATGGTGAACATCCAATGCCCTATATAATTTTTCTCTATGAATTCTACAAAGCATACAAATCTGATTGTCTCTCTTTCTTATTGCTCTTCTAAATTTTGGGGTCCAATTTATATCATATGGTTCAAAAGAAGAGCCATCATTCCAATTTGGGTTGTTTTCTCTAGACATTCCAGGATGTCCTTTTTGAAAACATCCTTTTAATTCTGTATTGAAATTGGGATGACCTTCCATTTTTTTACTCATTTTTCTCTTTGTTTCTTCAGAACAAGGAATATTTTTATTCCAAGGTGTTCTTATACCATTAAGATATGCTTTTTTTAATCCTTCACTAACTGCCCTATTCCTTTTTAAAGTAATATGTTTTTCATAATCCCAACTCTCAGATAAGTTATTTTTATGTTCTTCTGTAAATTTTATTCCCTTTTTTCCTTTAGATATTTGTGGTGCTTTTTTTTCTTTATTCCATGGAATGTGCCCCACCTTAAACCTTCCTTTATTAATAAATTCTTTTTCCATATTAACTTCTGATATATTTCCATTTAATAAATGTGATGCAATCTTCTGGCTTCTCAAAATATCCTAAAGTAACTAATTTATTCATTTCTATATCAATATTTTTTGAATAAAACATTTTAATATCTTCCGATGTTACATACCCTTTTTCTTTTCCAGTTTCAATTATTCTTTGTTGTAAGTATCCTAGTTTCATCTTAATTATAATTTAATCAATAATGACATTACTATTTATATATTTTACTAATTGACATTACTAACATTACTGACATTATATAGTATATGACTATAATGACATTATATGACATTACTCTCTTTTTCTTTATAAATCTATTTCTCTTTCTCATCTTTCTCCTTTTTTTCTTTAAATTTAGGTGGTAATGTCATTTTTTTCGTCTTTTTTTGATTAGTAGGGGTATACCCTCTGGGTGGAAGTTTAATGTCATTAATGTCATTTTTATACTCCTCAGGAATCGGAAAATCCCTTGAAAGCATAGCATTTAATACATCTTTCCTACCAATTGTCCATCCTCTTGCTTTATCTGTTCTAGCCACCTTGAATAGATTAAAATTTCTTAAATGCCAAGCAGTTACCCTTTCAGGACTTTTTTCCCCAAATTGAATATTTGCTTTTTGTTTAATATGTTGAGTTATTTCTCTAGTTGTAAGAAACCTTTGTGCGGAATCAGACTCAAACATTCCTAGCAAGTCTAATAAAAGCTGATAATCAATATTTATATCAAGTTCATCATTTCTCATTTTTTCTGTTATTTTTTCACAATAATCTTTACAATTCTTTTCTATGTCTTCTCCAAAAAAAGAGGCTATACTTAATATTGGTCTCCATAAATCCTCTTCCCTATTATTTATTTCACTATAATCATAATTTTCGTATATGTTCTTTATTTCTTTCCAATTTTCCATTGTAAAACAAAAGCACATATTTCTTAATAATTTCCAGTCAGGGTCTTTAATTCTTGGTTTCAATTTTCCTTTGTTAGTAATTGTACGAGCCATTTCTATAGTAATACATCTTGATTGAGTTGTTAGGGGTAAACCAGTAATATTACAAATTATTTTTGGGCAATAAACATCAAAACTTCTATTACCTTTCAAATCAACATCATATCTTTTAACAGTTGCTCCTTGTTCAATTCCTGCATTCAAAAGTAAATCTGTAGCCCTTTTTCTATCAGTATCCATTTTTTCATATTCATCAAGACATAATAACCCTTTTGTGTTTTCAATTGTTCTAAAAAAGCTAGCCTCAGAAATACTTGAAGCCTCTTGTCCATTAAATCCAATTAATCTTAGAATTTTTTTAAACTTTGACTTACCACTTTCCCGCATCCCTCTAAAATATAAATATCCATATGTTTCAAATAATTCATAAAAGTAAGTTCCAATACCCCAACAAGTCGCAACATCAAAAATATTTGTATCAGAGATATCAATATAATGTTCAATTTTATTATATATCGTGTCATAAAATTCTTTTTTATTTTCCATTAATTTATTCCCTTTAGCATCAATATATTCTTTTATAGAATATTCTCCTTCATTGCTCCAGTAACTTTTGTTGGGTTCTAATTGATGTTTGTAATTCAATCCAATTTTTTTTATTTGATTTTCACCCTTCTCCATAATCTTAGTTCCAAGTTTCATTAATTCTACATTATTCAAAAGAATATTTTTACCAAGAATTATACCTTCCTTAAAATTATCACTATTTTTAAATAATTTTCCAAAGTACCAAAGATTCTTATGTTCTCCTTGATTAATATTCTCAAAATGAACTTCTCCACCTTTTAATATATTTAAATTTATTTGAGTATTGTCTTCTAAAATTTCTAATTCTTTTGGTGAGATTTCTTTTAATTTTTCTTCCTCTAATATTTTTTTAATTATTTCTTTATTTTCGTCAGTAATCATTTTTAATTTCTCCTTTATTTTCAGTTATCAATCTAATTTCTTCATAAGGAATAGTTATCACACCTTCAAATCTATCATCGAATTGAAAAGAATCAGTGAATAGTTGAATAATCTTACCAGTATATCTAAAGTTATTTTTAAGAGTAACTCTTATTATTTTGTTATTTTGCAAATAGTATTCAAGTTCTTCTTTTTTCATCTTCATCATCATCCTACAAAAAGAAGGAATTCCAAATCTAATTTATTTGACTATTTAAACTTTTTTTTTACCTATGTAGTAGTGAATTAGAAATCTCTTTGAAATCTATAAAACAAGCCTTTTTTTCTTTAGAATTAATAAAACCACACTTTTTGCAATAAAACTCTGATTTTTCATTTATAGATATCCTTTTAGATCCACAATTAGGGCAGCGTTTCATTTTTTATTTCTTCCCCCAATGCCATCTTGGTTTAGGCCCCTTAAGATACCCAAGAAGAATTAAACCAATAATTAAAACAAGAATCATAAGCATATTTTCAGTACGTGCAAAATAAATTGCTGCTATTATAAAAATAATTATAGAAATCCAACCTTCGATTGTGATAGGGAACCAACCCCAACCATAACTTCTTTGTCTAAACCACATCTTTCCCATATGTTATAATAAATGATTTGATTTATTTAAACCTTTAATTTTAAGTGTGTGTCTAGACCGTACCAGATTTTGGACTGGGTGTTTTCGGCACTCATATATAAATAATGCTTAATTTAAATATTTATTGCAAGGAGAGGAATCGAACCTCCGCCGAAGGGTTTCCCATGTTGTATCATGAGCCCAACAAACTACCACTATTATACCTTGCATTTAAATTAGGTTAGAAAGAAACATTTATAAATAATTCTCTATTGCTTTTTCTATGTTATTCATAGCAAGTATAATTGTGGAGCAGATTTCTTTAGCCGGAGCTGTGGATAGTAATTGGGGCTATCATACGAGATGTCCTCAAATTAAAAAATCCCAATAGTTTAATTCTTAAAAAATATGTGAACATTGGTTCGCAAGTTCCTTTGGTGAAATACAGGGTTGGGATTTCTATTTTAGTTATATATTATTAATAGTTATTTAATATTATATAATTATATTTTTTGTATAAGTATTTAATGCTGCTGTAGCTCAATTTGGCAGAGCAATTCCCTTGTAAGGAATAGGTTGCAAGTTCGATTCTTGTCAGCAGCTTACGGGCGCGCATGTACCAAGGTTGGCGAATGAGCTTTGCAAGTTTATTGGAAGAGTTCGATTCTCTTCGCGTCCATTTGAGGGTATAGTCTAATGGTAGAATATCTCCCTTACGTGGAGATGGCGTAGGTCCGATTCCTACTACCCTCATTCTCCCCATAGCTCAGTGGTTAGAGCTGAAGGCCGTAGCCCTTTGCATGTCGCAAGTTCGAATCTTGCTGGGGAGATTGACCTCGTGGGGTAATGGTATCCTAAGTGACTGCAACTCATTTGATGCCAGTTCAAATCTGGCCGAGGTCTTAAAGCCCCATAGTTTAGAGGACAAGTGGAAAGATTTAAATATATGTCTAATTTGATAAGTATATCTCAAATGGTGAAATGGACAGAAAAACAGCTCAAATTATTACATGAAAGTTATAGCCATTTTCAAGCAAGTTATTTAAAAAACCTTATAGGAAAATCTGCACAGGCAATTAGAAAAAAAGCATCAAGATTAAAACTTAAAAAATCTAATGGTTATAGATATAAAAATTTAATTAATCAAATCCCTCTTAAAAAATATTCTGGAAAGAACAATTTTAGTTCTTTCATTAGTGGTTTTGTTGCTGGAGAGGGAACATTCCTAAAAACAAAAAACAAAATCCGTTTCAAGTTTGCTATTGCACTTGCAGATGATGATTCAAAAATTTTAGAAGATGTTAAGAAATTTTTTGGAGTGGGAAACGTACAATATTATCCTCCAAGAAATAAGAAGTGGAAAGGTTCAGTGTGTTATTCTGTCGGAGATATCCCTAATTTAGTTAAAGTAATTATTCCTTTTTTTGATAAGTTTAGTTTTTTTACTACCAAAAAGCAATATCAATATAATGTATGGAAAGATAAATTAATAAAACATATATCTATATAATTTTCTTAAGATAAGCGAGACAAGTGTTAAGGTAGCACGTCTGCCTTCCAAGCAGGAGGAAGGGGTCCAATTCCCCTGTCTCGCATGGGGGAGCTACAGAGTAATTGATTGATTTATACCTTGTTGGCTTTTGTCCCACAACAATCGCATCCAAAATCAGAATATTTACAACGAGGGGGTTCAATATCTTTCTCAACATAATTTTTGAAAAAATTTTCAATATCTTCTATTAATTTCAAACATAATTCCTTATCATATTTAATTTCTGTTTCTTTAATCTCAGAATTTGACTTATTCACAAAAAGTAAAATACCTTTTTCAATTTTGAAAAAGTGAAGGTATAATTGAAGTTGCTTCTTATAATTCTCAATGTAAGGATATTCTTCTTTTTCATTAATTTTTGAAAAAGACCACTGTGACACGGATTTAGCATCAACGATTACTTTTTCTCCAGATATTGAATTTGCCATAATTATATCACACCGCCCAGAGATATATTTCTGCACAGGTATATCTAACTCACCCGTAAGAACCATCCAATTAAATTGTTCTGCCTTTTGGAATAACTCTGCGATTAGCTGCTGATGAATTAAATTGCCTATTGAAAAAGTTCTTAATGTTTTTTGATTAAAATCATCTACATACTTTCCCTTTAATTTTAAGTAAATTTTCCTCCAACATTGGCCAATACTTGAAATTGAAAATTTACCACTACTAATATACTTTCTTTGTTTTGATTCAATTATTTCTTTTATCATTTTTTATTTATAGAACTTAGTATCCTTTATTAGATAAACTTTTTTATTCATTTTAACTATTCTATTTATCTAAATCTTTTAATTTATAATTATTAATTAAATAAGTTAAAGTTTCATTTATATTTTTAGTTTTAATTTCTTTTTTTATCTCTTTTAATTTTTTACTGATTTTATTTGTTAATCTTATATATGATTGTTTCATTTTTACATAAATTTATTTATTTATTTATTAATTAAAGTAAATTTAAGTATTTAAAATGCTTGCTTTATCTTAAAATAATTTTGTAGTGCCTAAATTTTAAGGTTTTTCACTGAAAAATGATAAAAAAGATTTATTTTTAATTTAAATAAAATTCCCCTATGGGCGTAGCCCATCGGTGAATTTTATTTAAATTAAAAATAAATCTTTTTTATAATTTTTCAGTGAAAAACCTTAAAATTTAGGCACTACAAAATTATTTTAAGATAAAGCA
>JAUXAD010000018.1 GCA_030620045.1 archaeon | reverse complement strand
CTTTTTGCAAAAGAATTTCTTACATATTTTATATATCTTTTCTTAAACTCTTCATCATTACGATACCTCTCCAAAAGGTATTCTTTTTTATATTCATAACTTTTCTTATTCTTCTCTTTTTTTTGTTCTTGTGTTAATTTTTCATAATCTTTCATTCCCCTTTTTATGGAATTTTCTCTTTCTTGTGGACTAAGCCAATACTGTGCAGTTGAACTATCTACATTAAATTTCTCTGCTATTGCCTTGTAAGTAAGTCCACTTTCTCTTAGTTGTTTCATTTCTCCCAATATTTGAGGGGTAATTTTTCTATACCTAAATTTTTTCATTTAAATGTCGCAAGGATACCCATGCTTTAAGCGTGGGAGGAATTGCGAACCTCCTTTTGTGTTCGTGATTGCTTTATTTCTTTTATCACAAATTTCTCCATATGTTTAGCAAATTCATTCATATCAATTGTTTTATTATTTTCCATAAAATCATCAAGTGCATTTAATGTTCTATCTCTTCTGTTTAATTTGTATTTTTCCATTTTTTTTAAGATACCCTAACCTTTAGGTTGTGGGAGTATGTCATTTAAATGTTCCGTCTGCTTTCCATCTTCCTTTTAATTCTTTTTTTATTTCATCATCTGCTTCTAGCCGTTCGATTACAAGGTGCTTTACAGATATTTTTGTTAAATTTAATATATCATCTATGTCATCGATTAAGTCTTGTTTTTCGATTTCAACATCAGAAATTACATCTCTTCCAACTCTCTCATAAAAATTACTAATAAGAACCTTTATTTTAGCTAAGCTTTCATCCTTGTTATATTTTTCATTCATTTTAATTTTGTTTTCATATAATATTCTTTTTTTTCTTTACCAACAGATTTGAATATAAGTCTTACACCAAATACAAGGAGTAAAGAAAAGATTAATGTTAAAAGTGCAGTTTGTTTATCTTGATAAAAAAGTAGACATATCATAAAAAATGAAAATAAACAAAATATAAAACCGCCAATAAGTCCATCACATTTTGGTTTCTTTTCCCACATTACCACTTTTTTATATAAATACTTTGGTTTTTCCTTATTTTTCATTCTAAATTTTCTAATATTTTATATTTTATAGGGATTTCCCCACTTTTTAATTTAATATTAAATTTAATATCAATGTTGTTTAATATTGGTTCTATTGTCTTAAATGTGTACTCATCTAATCCATCAATAAAACTAAATTCATCTTCATCTTTGGAATAATATATTTGATTAAGTTCCTCTTGATTTTTAAAGATAAGCAATTTTTTAATCAAGAATAAATGGGGATATTTACCTGAGATGAATATTCTATAATTGGAGTTCATTTCTTTTGCTTTTTTGTTAAATAATTCAATCAATTTTAGGTTTCTTTCTTTTTTCTCCTCTAATTCTTTTTTATTTTCTTCTTCTTCAATTCTTTCAGAGGTATAATCAATTTTTTCTATTGTCATTCTTCATTCTAATTTTAACCAGTCCAATTCTTTAGATTTTAATATTTTATTCGTCGAGATAATATCATTTATAACTTTCTTTATCTTTAATTGAACGAATGGGTGTGTAATAAGACCAATCAAAGCTATAACCATAAGCCAATTATAGAGAAAAGTGTCTCTGAGAAAAATAAAAATACCGACTAAAACAAAAAAAGATAGCCAATTTACCGTATTTAGAACTTTGTTACTCTCTTCAACAGCTTTTTTATGGTATGCCAATATCTTTTCAATTATCTTCATTTTTTTTAACACAAAAAGAAAGGTGATGGGGGCTTACAAATTGCTATGATTATTTAACTAATTAGGCATAGAATACCTAAAAGTTCAATCCGACGATTGATAAAACCCATACTTTCACTACCCTTCTTCTTGTGAATATGTCTTTGATAATGATAATGCTTGTGTTTTCTTCTTTTTCTTTCAATGCTTTCCTTCCTTAATTCTTCTTTAGTTTGTAATCCCTTTAACAATTTGAGTTTACCTATCATATCTTTAATTCCATAATACATTTCAGGTTTATAATTTTTATCAAATATCATTTTTATTTTGTCTTTCATTTTGGGCTTACAATTTTTACATCTAATTACCTTAACTCCCTCAAATAAAAAAAAGATTTTCCAACCTCTTTTTACAAGTTTCTTATATCTTCCAATATCTTCTTTATTACAATTTTCACATTTAACTTTCATTTATTTATGAAACCCTCCTTTTCCTGAATATCTTATATCAATAGGATTTTTCTTCCTTACCCATTTAATCCATTTTCGGATTTTTTTTGATGATTTTAATGTTTCTAAACTATTGTATTCTCTTTTTAATTCTTTGTTAGTGAATAGGGCATGAATTTGTTTGCTACAAGGGATACAAGTATCTATGAAATTGTCTAATTTGTTTTTACCCTTCTTTTGTTTAGGAACAAGGTGGTGCCTATTTAAGATGACATCCCCTCTTTTACATAATTCACATATTCCAACTTTCATTTTTTCTTTCTTTTCAACCAAACATCCCTTACATACTCTCCCCAATGTTTCCTGCAAAATCCAGATTTATTTTTATGAGATAAAAGTTTATTACATTTCAAACATTTTTTGTTGGCAAATTCATTTAACTTTTTGCACCAATCCCTATAATGCTTCTGGATTTTTTCCTTATTTTTTTGATCATATTCTCTCCGATACTTTTTTCTTTTTTCTCTGAATTCTTCATCATTTCTGTATCTTTCTCTTCTTCTTTCATTCCTTCCAACACTTCCTCTACCTGATTTTTTCATCACCATTTTTTAGTTTTTTCTTTCTCCCTATCCAAAAATGTTTATGACAATAATCTCCTTTTGTTCTGTAATGTAACAATTTATCACATGTCTTGCATCTTTTGTTTGCTATTTCATTAAGTTCAGGAGTAATTTTTTTATTATATTCTTTCTTTTGTCTTAGTATTTTATCTTTATTTCTTTTATACCATCTTTTAATATATTCTAATTGTTTTCTTTTGAATTCTTCTTCTTGGCGTTTCTCTTTTCTTTTAAATGCTCTTCCAACACTTCCTCTACCTGATTTTTTCATCACCATTTTTCTTTTTACAGACTTAACATTTGCTCTTCTATTTCTTTTAAAATTTGTTTTATATAAAAATTAGAAAGTCCCATAGAACCTTTACTATCAACTAAATCCATATTTTTACTATCACCTATTTGCATTTCATAACTATTAGGGTTGTGACATTTACATATTTTTATATTAATAATTTTCCTATCTTTAAGAGCATTAATAATTTGTCTTTTTGTTCTATTAATTTTGCTGTTTTTCATCTCAAATCCTCATCACGAATTTTATAAATGCATCACATGGTTTAAATTTATGCTCAGTACAATAATGAAAAATCATTTCTGGAAAAAGATATTTTATTTTATTTTCTCTGTCTATTAACATTTTTTCTGAATTACTCATCCCTCTGTTTTCATAATTTCCTTCTTTAATACAAAATTCGCATTCGTGATGCCCCAAAGACCCTGTAGTCCCTCCTTCATGCCAAAGAATTTTTAATTTATTTAAAAAATTTATAGAAACTTCTCCTTTTTCAAATTCTTCATCTATACTTAAATATCCAACAGCAACAAATTTAAAGTCTTCAATTGGATACCCCTTTTTTCTAGCAAATTCATTCAATTTCTTTTGCATTTCAAGATGGTGTTGTTCAATTTCTTTGTTTTTCATTTTATCTTTTTGAATATAAAAAAGACAAAGAAATTTTTCCTTGTCTTATAATTAACCTAAACTCTACCTTACTGAACTATCTATACTATACTGGCTAAACTCCACTCCACCTAAGTAAATATGAATAGTAAAGTTATTTTCCAATAGTGAACATACCATAACTACCACTATTTTGTGGTGTCCAACTTCCAACACCAATATGAAAACCAGCTAACTTAGCTAATTCAACGATTTGGTCTGGAGTTATTTGACTGGCATTATATTTTATATTTAATACACAACTCCAATCTCTGAATTCAGGTCTCCAAATTTCTCTTGGGGCTCTGTTTATTCCACTATCTCTTCCAACTGCTTTGTTTATAACCTTTTTCTTAAACTTAATACTTACTAAATCTCCATCTAAATTGCCTATTAAAAAGAAAGAACCTTTTGCTTTCTTCTTATCCATACCATCTAAATATGGAGCAACTTCTACCATAGCTTTCTTAAACCCGCTTGCTGGAAATCCCACATTCTTTTTTGCATCCATATGAATTTTTTGTTCTACTTCTTTATCCAAATCTCTTATTTTCTTCTTTTCTTTTCCTTTTCCAGTTACCATGTTCTTCAATTGTTCTCTTATATCTTCACTCATCTTTTCTTGTAACATTGGTGTTGTTCCTATTAATTTTAAATTCATAGTTGCAACTTCTATTGGTTTTATGTTTACTTGAACTGCTTTTGATTTCATTTTTTACCTCCTCTGATTTAATTTGTCTTTTATCATTTTCTACTTTTTTAGTCTAAATTCTGTACAGGGACAGCTTCCAGTTTTAGTTACTATAGTACAAGATGTATTCCCTCCAAAATCATCTCTATGCCCTTCTTTTGTATGTCCACATTCACAAAACTCTGCTTTTACTATTTTGTCGTCCACTATCTTATTAAATCTTGGTAATGGCTTCTTAGAAGCTTGTCTAACTTTATCAGCATAGACATTCATAGAACCTTTATGTTTATTGAACTCATACATCATTACTTTATAAATATCATAAGCTTCCCTTATCTTATCTGGTAATTGATGAGAATGTATTCCATATGAAGCATTATACATATCCAATTTAGGAAACATTTCTGTGTGTAATTTTTTAAGTGTTTCTTCTGAAGGTTTTCTATGAATTCCCTCTTCGTCTTTTTCAAAAGAAATATCATTTAAATTACTAAATTGACCCGCTGATAATCTTGTATATAAATCCAAAGCCAACATAATTATCTCTGCTTGTTTTTCAGTTATTATTAGATTATATTTATTTACCATTTATCTTTTATGCTCCTTTTGTTTGAGTGTTTTGTCATCTTCTTTATAGAGAGCATTAATTCCTGTTTCCATTCCTTTAGAAGAAATCATACCCATTGGAGCAGAACCCTCTTCTTTAATCATTTTCAACCATGCTTTGTATGAAGTTCCAGCCATTATTGAAGTATCATTTTCTACCATCCACTTCGCTAAATCTTCTGGCTTTTTAAAAACAGGAGATACTGGACTTCCTTCTGTTGTATCTTCCCAAATTTGAAATCCATTTTTCTTTTCATCCCACCAACAATTTGGAGGTTCTATTCTTGGTCGAACTTTTCCATCTCCTTCACATAGTGGACATTCTTTTCCTTTTGTATTTTTACTAGTTCCATCACATAAAAAACATTTAATTGTGTCAAGAATGTAACCTTTCCAAATCTCACAATATCCTTCATTATCCTCTGTTTTTTTTCTCCAATCAAAATCTAAATGAACTTTTTTTACTTCTCTTCCCATTTTATCTTCTAAGCACTTTTAAGATGAGTGTTTAGTCCCTCCAAATTTATTTTAAATTCTTCTACTAATTCTTTAATAATCTTTTTTGCTAATGGTTTTGTAATTTCAAAACAATCACCTTCTATTTCTAATGTTCTTTGTTTTGGTGGGCTATCTTCTAGCACTAAGTGTAATTTGTTTTTCCATTTATCTTCAAACTCAAATATTTCTACTATGTTATCTATTGAACCCATTTTATCTTTTATGCATTCCTGCTTTTCGCTTTTTCTTCAAACTCCTCTTTCCAACTTTTATATCTACCTTCTCTCTTATCTCTTCTCAATTTATCAACACTTCTTGCTCTTGGCATTTTATCTATTGCGAACCTCCAAGTAACTGAAAAAAAGCCATTCCAACACAGAACACAGCCATTGAAACTAATACAACTAAAAATTGGTCTTCATTTTCCATCTTTATCATTTCTCTGATTGGATTTTTAAATCTTGTATTGTTATTGTTTTTCCCATTTTATCCAAATTTATCAAACAAAATTTTAAAGAGTAATATTATTGCAACTATCAAAGAGATGAAACCAATAGCTCTTGTTATAATATCTAATGTTCCTAATGGAAAGATTCCACCAAATCCTAAAGATATTCCTATAAAAAATAATACTCCTACCAAGATTAATCTTATCATATTTTTTCCCATTTTATTTTTTACACTCCTTTTGTTTGAGTGTTTTGTCTGAATATATCTTATCAAAACATCTTATCATCCCAGATGCTATAGGTTTATTATTAAAATTAGCATTTCCTCTAAATCCACCAATGTAATCTCTTTGAAAAATAAACATATCATCATCAAAAACAATAAAATATCCTGGAATTTTATCTTTTGATTGAGGAAATGTTCTTTTTATTTGTTCTTCTATTACCTTAAGATTAATCTTTTTAGTAATTTTTAGATTAGGAAGTAATTTACCTAAATTTTTACAATATATTCTTAAATCTTTTTTACATGAATTCAACATATATGAAAAAATAATATCAAAATGTTCTAGAGTTGGAATAGGAATGCTCATATTCTGTTTTATTTTACAAATCTCTTCAACTGATTCTTTATATCTTTCCATTTTATCTTCTCCCTCCATTACCTATACTAACTTCTCCAAACTCAAAAAAATCTTCCACCTCTCTTTTATATCCTTGCGAAGCCAGACATAAAAGCATTTCTGCACAAATTCTTGTTCCTTTAATCCCTTTTATTTTCTTTACCATTTTATCTACTGCAAAGTTTTAAAGTTCGGAAAATCCTTCTTTAATTTAGTTAAATTATATCCCTTTTCTTTAAATTGCAGTATTAATTTATCTCCAAATTTTTCAATAAAACAATTATCACATATCTCTAAATGAAAATAATCATCATCAAAATTACTTCCATATCCAAAGCTAAAACCTAAACATCCATAACCACTACATTCAAGCATAAGTTTTTCAAATTTCTTCCCACAGAAATCACAAGATGCTTCTATAACTCTCTTTTCAGTTTTTTTAACTTCTATTTGTTTTGTCTTTTCCATTTTTATCCTTCCTACACCTCCTGTAGTAGTGCTTCTTCTAATGATTTCATGATAGTTTTAATCATCTCTTTAGTTAATTTATCTGTTTCTACCCTTATTTCAAAATCTGTTTCAGGGTGTTCCAAAAATCCACCAGGTGTTCCAATTTTTATTAATAATCTTCTCATTTTTAACTATTGCGAAGGTTTTGCAGTAACTTTTAGTCGCCTCCATTTATTTCTTTCTATAATCTTTTTAATCATGCTATCTGGAATCTCCCTTCTAACTTCCTTAATCTTTTTCCTAAACAAACCATTTAGAACATAGTGTTCTGGGATTATAAGTCCCATTTTATTTATTGCTAACCTCCATTTGATTTTTACGAACTTTAATTTTCGCCTTTTTAATATTTACTTTATACATACATTTAGGACAATTGCAGTAAAATTTTTGCTTCCCTTTATAATTCCATTTGTGGTTACATTTTTTATTTTGGCATTTAAGTTTCATAATTACTTTTAGTAAGTAGGTTATTTAAGTGTTTCTATCTTAATCCAATACTTTCTGTTCAAAGTATTTATACATTCCAATACCAAAAGCAACACCTGTATTCATACACTTAATCATTCCAACATTTGGTATATGAACTATATCATTTGCGTTCTTTAATAAATAATCGGTAAAACCTCTACTTTCATTCCCACTCATAATTACACACTTATCAGGAAATTTATAGTGATAAATGTTTTTACTATTAGTCTCTTTTTCAATTAAAACCAATTTATAATTAGCTTGTTTGATAAACTCAACAAAATCTTCTTCTGTTTCAAAGTATCTAATTTTGAGATTTCTCTGGCAATTCTTCACCTGATCCCATTTTTTATCTCTATCTTTAATCCTTTTTCCTATAACATAAACTCTTCTAACTCCAAAGTGTTCTGCCGTTCTTATTATTGAAAGTTCGTTGTTCCATAACTTTAAATTAATTATCCCAACTGCTATTTCCATATCTTACCTCTTATACTTTTTTATTATACCCTAACTTTTTCATAAAATTATTTATTTCTCCAATTGAGATTTCTTCTACGATATCATGGGCAAGATCCCGCTTTCCTTCTTCATTTAATCTGTCAGGATTTCCATTTGCTATTTCCACACATTTAAGAATATTCTTTATTTTTTTTATTTTTTCCATTTTGTTTTACCTCCTTTCATTATAAGTTCTCAATTATATTTTTCTTTAGTAATCTGTTATAAAATTCTTCTTGGGATCTTAGCATTATCTGAACATCTTTTTTTGATAGTTTTGTTTTATGACATAGCCAAGAAATTAATATTTCTTCATCTAACCCAAAATGTTTCATAGTTTCTATTCCTTGAATTAGTTTTTTTAACCTATTTCCAAATATTTTAATATGGTCTTTTGTTTTTTTGTTTTCTTCTTCCATCTTTAATTTGTCTTAATTTTTAAAATTTCTTTTATCTGATTTATTATTTTATCTTACCTCCTTTCAATTTCAAAAAAAACTAATAATTCCTTTTAATATCATTACTGCCCCAAATATTACTCCAAATGTATTCAAGCCAAATAGATACATAATCAATCCTCCTGCCACAACATCTATTGCTCCCATAAATTTACAAAATATATCTCCCATTTTTTATCCTCCTTAATTTTTCTTTCATTATTTGTGTTAATTCGTCTTCAAATTCATATATCCCCCAATATTTTTCAACACAATTAGAATATTTGGGGTCTTCCACACCAATGATTTTCCTATCTTTAATTATAATCGCATTATCACTTCCACATTCACATTTATTTTTTAATTTTAGAATACGATTACGAAGCGCATACTCCAGTATTTTATCTCCAACTCTAAAAATTTGCATAGTGTTATTTCCTAAGATTTTAGTTTGTGAATTTACTTCTTTTTCACATTTTCTACATTTTATATTGATTACATCAAACATCCCCATGATTATTCAAACTCCCTATATCTGATGGTGCCTCTTTTTTTGCCACGAGAAGCAATAAGTATCCGACTAAAAACTTTATTCTTCAAAAGCCATTCGCATTTTGCTTTCTCTTCTTTATCCAAATATCCTAAACTTTTGCATTCCACTCCAATAATATTATAAACAATCCCAAACTTTGCTTTTCCTTCTCCTCTAAAACAGATGTAGTCAGGAAATCCTGTTCCAATCGCCATAGGAATTCCTTTTCCTCTAAATTTGTGCTTAGCAGGAATTAGTTTTCCTTTAATAACTTTTTTGAATAAAACTTCTAAATCATATTTAAGTTCAACATTATTCATCCACTTAGAAACAATCCAACCTTTATCCTCTAAATTCTTCCTCACCTTCAGTTCAAATCGGGCACCCGAATTTCTGGAACGCTTACCTATTCTACTTTTCTCTTTTTTTGTTAGCATAATGCCACCTTGATTTACATTTATTAGAACAAAATTTAGATTTTTTTAATCCTTGAAATTCTAATCCGCATTGGATACAGATACAAGCAATTGGAACTAGCTTTAAATTAGAATTTTCATAAGCACACTTTCTTGAGCAATATTTTCCCCTATTTGATTTTGGGTAATAAGTAAACTTTTTTCCACAAGATAAGCATATTCCTTTACCAGTAAATCTTTTGACTCCCACACCATGTTCCTTCATATGACATTTTGCACACAATACAATAAGATTACTTAATGAATTATTACTCTCTTTTAAAGGTCCATGTCCTTTTCCATATACTGCTTTTTCTTTATGGTGTACATTCAATCTTTCAGTATTTCCACACTTTTCACATTTATAACCCGCTTTCTTTAATGCTTTTTTTCTTTTGGAGTTCCACCCAACTTTCCTATGTTCATAAGAGCATTTCAAAGAACAATATTTTACTTTCTTCTTATTCCTTTTTGGTTCAAAAATCTTATTGCAATTAGGACATTCTTTTTTTAATCCAATATATTTCCAAATTCTACACGCCATATTCAAATAAGATTACTAATCCTTTTAAAACTTTCTATTCTAACTCATACTCTATTTTTCTTGGATTTTTTATAATACCTTTTTTAAATTCATATTCTCGTTTTTTTCTCCTACATCTCTTACACATCCTCCATTTTTTATCTTCCCTTTCTCTTCCACAATTACTACACAATTCAGCGATTAGCCATCCTTTTCGTCTTTTTTCAAAGTTTCTTTTTACAATATCAAGGAAATCTTCTCTAAATTTTTCATCATTTTGATATCTATCTTTCATATATTCACTTCTATATTTTTGTTCTTTTAATTGTCTCTTTTTCTTTTGTTTTTTAGTTAATTTGCTTGAACTCTTATAGGCTCTTTTTCTACCTATTTCCTTTTCTCTTGGATTTAAGTGATAATGGGGAGTTTTCCAACTTACATTAAATCTTTTTCCTATTTTTTTATAAGATAATCCCTGTTCTCTTAATTCTTTCATAACTTCAACATCTTCAGGTTTTATTTTTCTATATCTATAGTGTTTCATTTTAAGACAAATTTATCTCCCTTCTTCATTTGGCTTTAATTTTTTTGCAAAATCACTTAAAAAATATTTATCAGTATCAATATTATACAAACACAATCTTCCACTCCAACCTGCCCCGCAATCAATATTTATAAGTTTGGCAAATTTGTCTCCATAATGGTTTATAATAAGAGGTTTAGAATCAACATTTTCTGTTGAAGTATGTCCAATAAATATTTTTTTCCATTCCTTGACCTTTAAACCATTCTTCATTCTTTCTATTAATTCTCTGTCCCAAGTTAAATCATAAATATCACAATCTTTTGGATGTTTTGGATAATCAAATCCACCATGAACAAATAGCATTCCATCTACTTCATACCAATAGACCCCATTATTAAAGAAATCTTTGTGAGATTGTGGCATTTTTTTATAATGATGACCGTGTGATTGATAAGATTTTCTTGTTGCTTCTCCACCCTGTTGTAACCAAATATTTTCAGCCCAGCCATTTGCTATATAAGACATGAAAAACACTTCATGATTCCCAATTACAAAAACCTTATTCTTAATTTTTAATAATTCTTCTACAACTTCAAATGAACAACTATACCCATCCACAACATCTCCGATTATAACTAATTCGTCTTTTTCATAATCAAATTTAGATTTCTTTAAGACTTGCTTTAATGCCTTATAATTTCCATGGATATCCCCAATTGTATACCTCATCATAATTTTACCTTTTTATATCCCATACATTTAGGGATATACTTTCCAAATAAATCCATAAACAATTTGATTTGGGATTTACCTGTTACCCTTATTCTTTTTTGATTTATTTTAAAATTTAATCCATATTTATCTTTGAACCAGTTTATTATTTCTTTCTGATTATTGAAAGCATTTATACCTAAAACCAAATGATAACCTGTCCTCTTATTGATATACAAAGAACCATCATCACAATACCAAATAGCTACTCCCTCATTAGTTAATATATTTAATATTTCTTGATTTGGCTGTTTTAATCCTGAACTATAAAATTGTTTATATAAATATTTGAAAAATGGATGAGATTTACTATAAAAAGAATATCCTTCATAATATTTTTTTGTACGTTTATCATATCTCTTTCTATAATATATTCCTCCACCAATTTTCTTTAATATTTTAACCTTCCAGTACATATATTCTTTTTGTTTTCCACCATGAGTTATGCCTAATGAAGGGGTTTTTCTAGGACAATTAAAGTGACCATCACCTAGTAATGTTCCTACTATTATGCTTTTTTCCCTCAATGTAAGTTTAGGATATGCCCCAACTTTACCACAAGGTCTTATTGTAACATTAGCCGATTTTAATAATTGGCTTATTGTATATTCACTTCGGTGATATTTTTTTGCTATCTCCCATATACTACTCCCTTCAATATATCTAGATATAATTATATTATTATCCATAGTAAATTAGAGTGAATTCAACTATTTAAGGTTTTCTCCTAAAACATATCTTTTCATTTTTCCCCCAATTTTATGACTATTACTGGAATATGTTTCATAGTCGCTAATGCTATTGTATGAGCAGTTCCATAAGAAAAGCCATTCCAAAAAGCAATAACCAAATCATTTCCATCTAATTCATTAACCATTTCAACATTCCTTTTTAAGTAATTTCCAGAAGTTGATGGAAAGTGTTTGATTTCTATCTTATTATCTTTAGCCCATTCTTCTGCATATTCATCAGCAGAATCAGGACAACATCCTTCTATAATTAATGATGGTTTCCATTCTTTTATAGTTCCTCTTTCACAACGCATTCTTTCACTTAATTTTTCTCTTACTAAATTTCTATAATCTTTTCTTCTTGTTCCACAAATTAACCATTTTGTCATTTTAACATCCTAAGTTTTTTCTTAATTCAGCATCTGCTTCTTTATTTTCTTTATCTATTTCTTTTATACTTTTTTCAATTAATTTCTCTGTTTTTGCTATATATTTTCCTTGATTATCTATTATTTCTTGTATTCTTTTTGGATATTTGCTCATTTTTTCTTTTTCCTTTTTTTATACTCATCTGCTTGTTTTTTTAATTTTTTCATAAGTAATTTTTCTTCTGGTTCTTTTCTAATTTGTTCAATTGTTCGCATATAATTATACATTAGACAATAATTTGTTGAGTCTTTTTTACAAAATTCTATAAGTTTTTTGTGCATTTCTTTATGTTGTTTTTTTGTTACTGTTTCCATCATTTCTTCTCATCCAACGCATTTAATATAGCATGTTTTACTGCATCTTTATATTCCT
This sequence comes from archaeon, assembly GCA_030620045.1. Lineage (GTDB taxonomy): Archaea > Nanobdellota > Nanobdellia > Pacearchaeales > GW2011-AR1 > JAUXAD01. Next base: position 6,380 of record JAUXAD010000018.1, on the reverse strand, counting down.
TTTCTGTATTTGGTTTCACATCTTGCTCTCTTTTAACTGTATAAGGATTCTCATAGGCAATTTTAACTTCACAAGTGCAAGGATGATTGAAACACCTATGACAAATACCATCTTTTCCAAAACCAAATCTATCTTTTTTAGTTTCTTCCTGTAATCCTTTTATCCCAAATTCTTTTGCTAATTTCTTCGATATAGGATTAACCTCTCCTTTTGTTACAACCATTCTTCGTATGTTATCATCCATTTTATCATAATTGTTAAACCATATCATTTGAATATCTTTTTTCATTTCTTGTGTTCCTTTATCCCCATAAACTCCGCATCCCCAATAATCGTACAAAAAATCGAAGCCACACACTTGGATAGCATTAATGTTTCCACCTCCACTTCCTGCAGGAGTAACAATATGCCCAATTTCTTTCCTATTTCCTTTAATATCAATTCCAAAGATTAATATTTCTTTCTTGCTTTTTTGCTCAAATTCTATTTTTATCATTTTAATTCCCTTATAATTATTTTCTTTAATAAAGTCTTCTTTTCTTCCTTGTCTAATTTGAATATTCTATCTTCATCATTACATCTACCATGGGTATATTCCGTAACTTCACCAAGCTCCTTTAATGTTATTTTGTGTTTTTCTCTTATTCTTTGAATAAGTTGTTCAGTTGAAAGAGGAAGATTAGTCTGAAATACTTTTAATTTAAAACAATAAGGATGATTTGTTTCTTCCCATTTATCAGTAATTTCTCCAATTTTAAAGTGTTTTGTTCTTTCACCTTTGTCGTAAACCTTAACCCAATCTCCTATTTTTAACTCATTTAAATCTTCAATTAGTTTCATTTTTCCAAGTTCCTCACAATCGCCCGTTTAGTTAATTCTAAATATTTACTTTTTCTATATTTCCTATCTTCTTTAAATTCTTCTAAAGAGGTTTCAAGACAATCCCAACAAATTCTTATATGGTCTAAACCACCATACCAACCAACATCACTTCCACATTTGATATGGATAAATCCATCGTTTCCCTGTAATATTTTCTTACATTTATTACATTTCCACTTCTTACAAGTGGTAACTTTAAATTTCATATATCTTATTTTCATTTTTCACTTAATTTTTCTGCAATTAATATTTTTATTTTCTCTCTTTTAAATTTACTCATCCCCTCACAGCAAGGGTCTATACACTTCAAATGTAACCAAAATTGGTAATTTATTGCAAGTATAGTTTCATTATGATTAATTTTATTTCCACAAAATGAACATTCTCTACTCGTTGTGCCATTTTTTATAAATCTTAATCTATCATTATCTTTGAACTTTATTGGTTTATATCGTTCCATATTTATTAGAATATCTCCATTTTTATATATTTTTTATTTGCTTTTCTTCTTACTTTTTTCTATTTTTTCCTCTGCTCTTTTCTCTGCCCAATTCCAATTACTATATATTATAGCACCTATTACCGCAACAATTATTGCTAAAATAAATAGTATAACTGCACCAAAAAGCCATTGTTGACCAATTGTTCCAATATAATTCACTTCAAATATAGATTCATATATTGTGTCAGGAATTATTAAAGAACAGACTTTTCCAAAAAAGAATGGAATAAGGACAAAACCTATTACAGCTAATACTTCAATTAATTTGTTTTCCCAAAAATATTTCCATGTAAGTTTCTTTAAGTTTTTATTTTCTTCTTTCATTTCTTTTTACCTCCTTTCATCTTTTGTAATTTGTTTTCTAATTGAGATATTTTATAAAATAAATATATAATCATCATACTTACTAATGCTATCCAAATTGGTGCTAATATAAGTGTAGTTGTTATTGAACTCATAATTCCCATTTTTATCTTATCTTTTACCTCCTTTCATAATGTTAATATCAATTTGTTTTAGATATTCATCTTGACAAAATTTCTCTTCCCTTCTAGCGATTCACTTTCTCTTTTATCCTTAACTATTTTTACAAAGAAATTAAACAAATCTTTTGGAAGGTAATTTATAACATTCTTGTAATTTTTGGGTGGAGGTAATCCTGTTTTCTCTATATAAGAAATACAAGCAATACTCCTTAAAACATAAACATATTTCTTTAAGTTTGCAGTATCACCAATTTGATTAATATACTTGTTAAAATTTTGTCTTGCCATAGATACATAATGTTTCTTCAAAGCAAATCTACTACAACCCTGAATGAATTCTTTTTTTAGTTTTTCTCTTATTGGATTATCTAAGTAAATTATATCACTACTCAACCACTCCCATACAGAGGGATTTGATTTTCTCATTAAAGTTAAAAATTTCTTTAAGTCCCATAATTCTATATCTTGTTCCCCTATTTTATAGGTTAATTGGCTTTTTAGTTCCTTGAAAACATTGTAGTCTTGAATATAAACCCCCCGAATATCATAATCACTATCTTTACTTTCCCATCCCCAAGCACGACTTCCAGATTCTATTAAGAAAAGCACTTTAATATTTTCTTCTTTTTCTATTTTTTTAATATCAATTTTCATTTTCTTCTTCTAACTACTTTTTGTAGTTCGTTCTTTCTCCCCCAACCATATTTATCACTAAACATATAAAACATTCCTTCATTTTCTATTTTTTTATCAATTTCTTTTTCTAATTTTTTAAGTTCTTTTCTTCTTTTGAAGTAGTTTTTTATCTTTCCCATTTTATTTTTTACGCACACTTTTTGGCAATTTTTTTAGATGTTCTTCTAAACATTCTATTGAACAAAAATCTCCTCCATAATTAAAACCACTAATAAATGCCCAAAATTTCCATTTTGAACCAGATAAACTAACTCCAAAATCTTTAATTTCTTTTTTACAAGTATCACAATATTTCTTTTGCATTTTATTTTTTACCTCCTTTCACATTAAGTTTCCCAACCGAAAAAAACTAAACCTTATAAAATAGGTTAAAATTTTAAAAATTCAAATTTATTCCCAATTCGCACTTAGCCATTAGCCTTTCCATATCTTATCTCGGTTGAATTTACTCATTTTTAGTTTAGTTAGTTTTCTTATATTTTTAAAATTCAGTAATTTTTTAAATTCTTTAGCATTTTTTCCAAAAAAGTATTCAAACTCACTTTTTTTCTTTGAACTTATTTGTCCATTTGGGTATGGGTTTATTCTGTTTATTCCATTACTTTCAAATTTAGTCCAATTTTTTCCAATATATTTCCTATCAATTCTATCTAATGGGACATATCTCATCGGTATTGCTGTAGCACCTAATAGGTTTATTTCCTTTAATCTATAATAAAAATCCTCTATTGTATCTTCCCAATTATATAAAACATCAACATGAATTTTCCCAAAACCATATTTTTTGGCTAATTTTATTGCTTTTTGGCAGAATTTATCCTGTCCTAAGTGGTCAAATGAGAACCTAATTGGGCTTATTGGTAATCCTTTCATTTGTTTAAAATGTTCCTCATTTGTGATTCTGCAATTACCGCACCAAACTGTCTTGCCATTTCTTCTTACATAAATTACTTCATTTGGAACAGTTACACAATAAACCCTTCCATCATAATTTTTTTTAATTATATCATAGTCTTTTTTTGAATAGGATATTTTTTTTCTTTCTCTTATTACTTTTGGATTAAATCCGTTCTCTTTTAGTCTCTTGTTTATCCAATAAAGATTTTTAGTTACGGATAATTTAGTAACTTTTAAAATCTCTGCAATTTCTTTTATTTGTTTGTTTTCAATATGTTTTAATCTCAAAATATCCTTATAGTATTGGCTTTTAAATAGATTAATACATTTTTGGGATATATCTGATTTTTCATAAGATTTATAATAGAAATTGTTATAAATTCGTGTATTAGGATGCTGTTTCCTTATAGTTATATAATATACATCACTATTAGTTTTATATATTTTATTATTCTTTTTGGAATAAAAAGCAGTTCCTTTTTTTGTTTTTAATTTGATATTACCAGACCAACCACATTTTAATGCTAATTCTTGTAAATCTCCAATCATTCTTTTTGAAGAAGAGGAAATTACCATAATTTTTCCATTTTTTATTTCACCATTACCATCTCCCTTACAATAGGCGTTGAGGAATATATATATCTGTCTTTTGCTTAATTTTTTTATAAATGAAGGAACGAATTTATCTTTTGCTTTTCCAAACTTCTTTAAATATGAATATAATTGTTTATTTGTAATTACTATCCCATTTTTAGTTAGAGCAGAATGAACTCCCAACCTTTTACAGCATTCATAAATCTCTTTTCTATAGATTTGACTTTTGGTTTGAGTTATAGCAATTGTATACTTCGTTCTTGTGGAACATCCTTCACTTAAAAACCAACCCATAAACTCCACAAAATCATCAACCTTAAATGGTTTAACTGGCTTAGTATTAATATTATTTAATTTGTTTAATATACCATTATGTCCATGGATAAATTCTTTTTTCCTTCCTCTTTTATCAAAATCTTCACATGGTTTTCCACATCCACACCTACATAACCCCTTTACTTTTTCAGGGAGTTTTTCTTTTTTTAATTTGGGTATTTCAAAAAAATCTTCCTCTTGCCCTTTCCAAATAGCATTTTTTTTAAAATTAAGATTTGTTTTTTTGATAATTTTTTCTGCAGATTCTAAGTGGTAGGGTTCTCTGTCTTTACTCCAATGAGACCTTTTTACATTTAGGTGTTTTTTTTCATATATTTTGTGACTTGCTTCTGAGTTATATTGTGTTTGAAAGAATATATTATGTTTTGGGGTAACACACAAATCTATTCCGTTATTCTTAAAACAAATCATTTCCCCTTTGTATTCTTTATTTATGATATATTGGGGGGTCTGGTATTCTAAATAATGGGTATTTTGGTTTAATGTTGCTATTTTATCTGTATAATTAACATCTTTAAAAAATTTCCAACCATCTTCCGTTAAAACTTCTGTTTTTTCATCATAACAATCTATCGATTGATTGAAATCCATATTATTAACCCCTTTTTTCTTTAATTCTTTTAATAATCTTATATCTTCTAACCAATCATTTTTATTCTTTGCTGTCCAATTATTGTCTAAAAATATTATTTTTTTAAACTTTGGATTGATGTCTTTTATCCATTTTCTGCTATATATTTTCCCCTCAATAAGGGGTATCACGCAAAAGGCACAGTTGTTTGGACAACCCCTTGATGCAAAAGTCAAGCTGTAACCCAAATCTGGGAACAAACTGTAATCTGGGGGGTATTTCTCTATTTTTTTCAATAATCCGATATGAACCCTTACTCCCTCGTTTTTGAACAAATCTGGGCGTGTTGAGGCTAAAATACCCCCTACCCAGACATCAGATGAGGGGAATTTCTTCCTGTAATACCTCACAGTTCTGATTGTTTCTTTGTATTGATAAGTAAATAGTGTTGTAATGTATATTTTGTCTGGTTTAAAGCCTATTTTCTTTATTCCTTTCACAAATTCGACATAATCTCCCTTCTTTTTGTGGTAGGAGGATATTCTTAATAATCCCAATGGGGGAAATTTGGTTTTGTATCCCGGTTCTGCAAGTAAGATTTTCATATTATAAATCTACAAAGTTTATTTGATTTGTCTTCCTTTATTTTAAACTTGTGAGATAACCAAGATACCTTTGATAATGATTTTGATAGTCTTTTATTATCCCAATTATAAGTTCTAATAGTTTTATCTTTTATTCCACCACAGACTTGTCCGAAATTACATATTCTTCCCTTCCGAATACCCTTAAAATTCCCAGTTGAACGTTTTTTAAAAAAACCACCTTCCTTAACCATTCCACTAAAAGTTCCATTAGCATAAACTTTTTTTATTTTTTCTAAGTCCTTTCCATTTGCTGGTTGAGTATAATATAATTTTCTCCTAATATACCTATAAGTATCATCAACAATTTTAATATTAAAGTTAGGTTCTGCTTCTGAAAATTGAGAAGCCAAAGTAAAACTATCAACACAATGTGAATTAAAATGTTCTGCTGATTTATTTGAGCCTTTTTTTAATCCTAATTCTTCTCTTAATTTTTTAGTCTCTCTGCCTTCAAATAATTCTAAATCACTTTTTTCCTTAATAAAATCATAAATTAAATTCTTACCAACTTCTATTGTTGAAAAGTTTTTACCATATCTCTTTGAAGCATGATTAAACTTAACATCCTCTATAACCACTTTATTTATTGGATAACACTTAAAGAACTCCTTAATTGCTTTTAATCTGCTATTAACCATCATCAATTGTGAAGGTGCAATAAAACCATCTCTATTTCTGTTGTTAAACCTCGCTTCTCTCCGTCGGCAATTTCTAAATCTTCTTGCTCTCCTTAACTCCCTCCTCTCTTTTAATTTCCTAACCAACACTTT
>JAUXAD010000010.1 GCA_030620045.1 archaeon | reverse complement strand
TATCCTTGACTTAAGGTTAGGTTAGCCACGTGTTACTGAGCAGTTCGCTTTTCAACTTCCGAAGAAACTAAAAAAACTTGCATGCCTAATTACAAACCAGATAGCCGCAGCCGCCAGCAGGATCAACTGGATTTAAACAATCTCATCAAAGAATCGATTGCGCATTCTTCTTGTAAAATAGAAAAATACTTCACATCTCTCCTAACTATTGGCTGTGATATAAATATCAGAACTACAACTATAATGACTTTTACATACCTCATACCTTAATGCCGTATGTCTTAATTAAAGTACTCATCTTAATTACAAATTTAAAATTAAAAAATAGTATTTAAATGTTTCGGGATGAATTGCGTCGGAGAATTTATATATCTAATTGTATATATTAATTTATGTCTCCCAAAGAATATGAAAAAAAGAGGAATCTGAAAATAAAAATTCCAAATATGAGGGAAATTCTAAAACCAGAAGCATCTCATAAGGCTGGTTATGGAATAGACACATATACACAAAAGTTTCACAAACAGAGTATCCTTGAACAAGGAAGCACCCCAGAGGATAAAAATTTATTAAAAAAATTAGGGATTAAAAAAAATGAAAAGATTTTAGCTATTGCAGGCTATTATGCTTCTTGGGCATCTTTTATAAGAAAATTAGAGACAATTGTAGATTATAGTGATATTTCTTCTTCTATGGTTAGATGGGCTAAAAATAGATACAAAAGATTATTTAAAAAATATATAACTTCTAATTATGAATTGATCCCAAAAAAAGAAAAAGAATATGATTGGACTTTTACATTTGAAGCATGTGGGGGGAAAAGAGGACTTTGTATAGCTTATCTTCATTCTCTTCTGAATAATAAAGGAGGGATTCTTGTTCTGCTTATAAGAAAAGACAAACCAGAAAAAATGGGAAGTAAATTTAAGCAATACTCTCTTATAGTTAAAACATTATCTAGGATTTATGGATGTAAATATTTTGTTAGGATTAAAAAAATAAAAGGGCATAGAAAAGGGAGGGGGTATTCTTTTTTAGAACATCAAATTTGCAAAATAATCACAAATAATAAAGCGAGACAACTTGCAAAAAAAGATTTAGATATATTAGAGTCTATCCAAAATAAGAATATAATAAAAATTAAAGGTGATGAAATGTTTAATTCAATAAAGAGATTGAATAAATTAACTAAAATAATTGAAGAGAGATTTGTTAAAGAGGTTGAATTAAAATGACCCTAATCAAATACAAACAAAAAAGAAACTTGAAAAAATCAGACGAGCCAAAACCAATTATCAAAAAATCTTCTAAAAAATTTACGCGATTTTCATCGGAGGCAAATAAAAAAATCGCCCATCCGCGTCAAAAGGGAAAATCGAAAAAAACCGCGAGGTTGTTTTCATTTGTCATCCACGAACATCATGCAAGAAATTTGCACTGGGATTTAAGATTAGAAATGAATGGCGTTTTAAAATCATGGGCTGTTCCAAAATCTCCTCCAACGGCGAAAGGAACAAAAAGATTAGCAATAAAAGTAGAAGACCATCCTCTTGATTATGCAAACTTTAAAGGAAAAATTCCAAAAGGACAGTATGGTGCAGGTGAAGTAAAGATTTGGGATAAAGGAAAATATGAAATAATTGAGAAAAAACAAAAGTCAATGAAATTCAAATTGCATGGAAAAAAACTCAAAGGTGAATATGTTTTAGTCAAGACTTCTTATGGAGCTAAACCAGGAAAATCTTGGTTATTTTTCAAAACTTCGTAATCCCCTAGATGCAAACCTTTATTAATAGTTTTTAGTGGGCTTTATTATGGAACCAAGAAATCAAAAGGTAGAAAGAAGAAGAACAAGACCTAATGAAAATTCTACAAGAAGATTTATAACATATGGTTTAGCTGTAGCAGCTTTGGCGGGATTCTTAACAACTGCAGCAGTTGTAGGAAAATTCATTAACGAAAGACAACCAAGAGCAAATAGTTCCCAACTTGAAGAAGTATTCAAATATAATAATCCTAGTAGAGAATATTTGGGAATTAATACTCAAAATATTTAAAAGAAATTAAAATTTCTAAACCCCAAACCTAGCACCTCTAGGAACCATTCTAATCTTTTCTCTAACTTTTTCTCCCTCTTCCTCACTTGTCCACCATTCTAAATCAGGAATATCTGCTTCAATTCCTTTGGCTTTACAAAAACCTCGGGTCAACAAGTAAAATATAACTCCTAAACTTTTTGGACTTTTGTTATTTCCAATTATAACTTGGTCAGCACCCTTAGAGAAATTGTTTGTGTCACAAATCATTAAAACTTTTTTATTAACATTTAAAGTATCATGTAAAACATTCTTGTCAAGCCAAGAATCAGTTACTATTGTTAGTTTATTTTCAAAGAAGTCTGGAAGTTGAATATTAGTTAAGATTCCCGCAGGATATTTTTTTGTAAAAACTCTGATTCCAGTTAAATGCGAAAACATCCTTGCTGCCTTCCATCCTGCTTGCCTCTTACAAACAAGAATAATATCTTCCGCATTAAACCCTGACAAATATTCTACCCCTTCTTTTAACTTTTCATCAATCAAATCTGTATTAAAAATCGCTAATCCATCTGCTCTTCTTCTATAAACAAAAGGCTTCATATCAGGAGTCACAACCTTTGTCCCCAAATAAATCCCCGCCTTAACATAGTCCTCAAGAGGAATAAGCATGTCAGTTCTTTTCTTAATCTTAATTTTTTCTTTTAACTCTTCTGTCTTGGTAACATCAATTTTCTTAGAAAGTTTTTTTACTTTTTCTAGAAATTCTTTTTTCCTCTCCTCTATTGATTTCTCTCCAGTAGTTGATTCTATCTCAGCTTTTTTAGATAATTTTTTATCGTCCATTTTCTCGCTATCGCTCGATTTATCAGATTTAATAATTGAAGATTTTTTGGATTTAGTTTTAATAATTTTATCCTTCTTCTTACTAATTTTTTTTGGTTTTAATTTATCTTCGATTTTTTCAACAATTTCTTCAACATCTTCTAAACCTTCTTCAACATTTTCTTTGATTTCTTCAATAACATTAACCATAAGAATTCAGGGGAAATTTGATTTAAAAAGTTTGCTAGTATTCTTATTAAACAGGAAAGGATTCAGCTAAATTTCTTAATCTTGAACGCTCTTTATGCATTGTGTCCTTAGTTTGATTAAAAATAATTAAATAAGGAGGATTTGAATGTAATATTTTGCCTATAGTGAATACCTTGAATACATCAGATGAGGATCTAATAGCTCCATGGTCTCTTTCATAATATCTAAACCCATTTTCTTCTAATAATTTTACAAATTTCTCTTTCTTATGATGAAGATTATATGCGTCTTGTCCCTCCATAAGTTTATCTATTGATTTTTTATTTTATAAGAATTATTGTAATATGAAGTATATTTTTACTTCAATCCCTTCTCAATCTCAACCAATCTTTTCAACTTAACTTCTCTTCCCTTACCCTCAATTCCACATTTAAAAAAATCAGCACCAAAACCAAAAGCCAAGTCAGCTAATATATCTTCTTCTGTTTCTCCACTTCTATGAGAAAAAACAATCTTAATATTATTTTTCTTAGCCAATTCACAAACTCTTTTAACTTCTAAAAGCGAACCACACTGATTTGGTTTAACAATCAAACTATTAACAGATTTCATTTTAATCGCTTTCTCCAATCTCTCATAATTTGTAACAATCAGATCATCACCAACAATCAACCTGTCTGGAAATTTTTTAAGCAGCTTAGCAAAACTTTCAAAATCCTCTTCGTCAAAACCATCTTCAACATAAAATAAATCAAGATTCTTAATTAAATTAACTAAATATCCTAACTGTTCTTCATTTGTCCTGTCTAATTTAGGATTTTGATAATGGTATTTTTTCCTTTTATAAAAACTAGAACTAGCTACATCAACTCCTAATGGCAATCCTAATTGTTTTAAAACATCCAAAACCTCTCTTTCATTTAAGGAAGTAACCCATGCATTTTCATCATTTTCTTTCCCTTCAAAATTTTCATCAGCCCTTTCAAGAATTTTTTCTGCATCTTTTTTTGCTTTTTTATTTATTTCAAAAGATTTTTTGACAGATTTTGAATCAGGGATTAACAAAAACTCCTGAAAGTCTGGCTTTTTTTCAGAGTTTGAATGTTTCCCTCCTCCGATACAATTTCCAACCAACCTTGGAAATTTTTTAGCATTTGAATTAATCAATTGCCAAACTTCTTTCTTCTGCTCTTTTGCTATTGCTTTTAAAACAGCAGACTCTAAGGCAAAAAGAGTATTAGCTCCAATATGCCTATCGACAATGTCTTCAATCCGTCTCAAATCTTCAAACTTTTCTATTGCCTCATCAGAAAAATAATCATTAAAATCTTTTATTGATTTAACATCTCCATCAAGACTTTTTTTATAAGATTTTTTTTCATGTTTTCCTGTTGATTTTCCTGTCGGAGAACTAGCAGAAAAACTTCCAACATTTGTTTTAATAGAAACTAAAATTGTTTTTTCCTGACGTGAATCTAAAATTGCTTTAGCTGAAACACCAGTAATTTTCATGAATTTGAAAAGGAATTAGAAGTTTATAAGATTGTTGAATTAATAAATTTCCTTTAGTATTTTCTTGGCAATTAGCTTTGTATCTTGAAGATACTTATCCTTATCAATCGCCAGAGCCTTCATAAGTAATAGTTTATCAAGAGATATAACCAAAAAACCTTCTTCTTCAATTGCTCCTTTAGAAAGAAAACTATAATCATAACCTATCCTATCCCAGATTTCAAATTCATAGATTAAAATTCCTTTATCTCCATATAAATTGACAAATTCTGGTTCTTCCTTATACTTAGATGTGTTCTCTTTTTTCCAAGATTTATTTTTTTTATATTTCTTAATCAGGGCGTTGTGGTCTTCTTTACTTATAATTAAATCTACATCTGAACCAGATTTTCTCAGCTCATAATATTCCATTGCTACACCTCCAACGATAAGAGGCTTACTCTTAAAATTATAATTTAATTTAAGCAAATTAATTTTCTTCAGAACACTTTTATTAATTTTCATATCTCAAAAAAAGAAATCTGATTTATATATTTACTCTTCTTCAGGTTTTTCTTCAGAAATTTCCTCTTCATCTTCTGGATTCGCAAGCTCCATTATTTCCCCTTCCTTGGCAATTTCCGCTTCTTCAGCTTCTATTTCTTCAACTTTTTTATCTTCAATTTTCTGTTCTTTCGCTCTTTTCAACATTTCTTCTTTTTTTCCAGGAAATGGTTTTTTTATAGAAATTGGAAGAATATTTGAATTCAACTCAACTTCAGCTATTTTCAAAGAATCAAAGTTTATTTTTTCTAAATCTTCTTGACTAATTTTAATCAAAAGAGGAGCATTCATTGCTATTTGAAAAGCCCTGGCTCCAAGAATTCTAGCTTTCTCATATTTAGTCAAATCTTGAATGTTCATTTTATTTCAAACTTTTTTCTATTTTCTTAAAAACATCTCTTTCTGCTTTTTCTATTAAATCTAAAATATTATTGAATTCCTCAATACTTAATTCCTTTGTATTTCCTTTTTGCATAGATGAAATTATCCCGTTCGAGCTGCTTATTGTAACCCTGGTCTCACTAATGTCTTCTTCATCTCTTGTAGGATCAATAACCAGATTATCTCCTATCTTATGCGTAGTTATTGAAATAGGAGTTTCTTTTGATAATGGAACTTTTTCATTTGACAATTCTCCAAACAAAACTTTTTCTTCTTTTGAATCATACTTTGGAATTTTTGCATTTTTTAAAGCAGCAATTGCCCCGATTCCAGCAGCATCAAGCAAATTTCCGTCGTCATTTATTGAATAAATATCTACAAAAACAGTCCAAACCTTTTCTCCTTCTTTAATGCACAATTTTTCAAACTCAATAAATTTGCTTTCCCTAATTCCTCTGTCAATTACCCTTCCTAATTCAATAGCAGGGAATTTTGGAGGCCCACTCTCAAATCTTGGCGAGCTTAACGGAAGCAATTCCGCAGTTACCATTAAATTTCCTTTGTCTGGAGAATCAGCATATGGTTCAGCAACATTCATTTTGACCCCGACAATAACTTCAGTTTTTCCAATCTTTACTCTTGCAGAACCTTCAGCATTTTTCGAAATACCAGTTTCAATAATTATCTCTCTAAATTCATCAGGCTTCCGACCATCAAATCTTTTTCCTTCTGATAAGTATTCTTTAATTCTTTCTCCTGTTAAATTTGATATTGTTCGTGCTTTATCCATTTTATTCTTCTCCAATCTCCTTCAAAGCTTTTTTCTGAACTTCATAAATTTCTTTAGCTGCTTTTCTTGCAAGTTCAACAGCTTCTTTTAATTGTTTTCCTGTGATTTTACCATCTACTTGAATATGTGTTAATCTTCCATCAGGAGTAAATGTCATTGGAATATCTGTTGAACCCTCTCCTTCATCATATTCAGAATCTTCATACTTATCTAAATCCAACACAAGTGTTTTATCAAGTTTTCCAGCAGCAACACTTGATACAATGCTTTTCATTGGAATTCCTGCATGTGCTAAAGCCATTGCAGCAGCGTTTATTCCTGCACATCTTGTTCCAGCATCAGCTTGGATAATATTTATGTGAACATCAATTACCATGTTTGGATAATTGTCAATCATCAATACAGGTTCTAAAGCCCATTCAGTTATCTTACTAATTTCAGTGCTTCTTCTGCTTGGTCCTGGCCTTATTCTATCATTTACAGAAAAACTAAGCATATTATAAGTACATCTTAAAGTTCCTTTTGCTGGATTTTGCAAATGTTGCGGATGCATTTTCTTTGGACCAAATACAGAAGCATAAGCTATTGTTTTACCTACCTGAAACATTGCACTCCCATCAGCATTAGGAATAATCCCAACTTCTGCTTTTATTGGTGTTCTCATTTCCTCGGGTTTTCTCCCACTATTTCTTTTGAATTCTTTTGTCATTTTAACCTAAATAAGATGCATTAGTACTCTCTATTTCAACTTTTTGTTTCTCTGGCATCTCTTTGCTTTTAAGTTCTTTTTTAATTTTTTGAATATTGTCGGTAAGTAATTGTGGAAGAACTTCTAATACAGTAAAAGGTAGCGCTACTCTTGCTACTGCTTGTTTACCAATTACATCTACAAACAATAATTCTGGGTGTGCTTCTTTCTTTATTGTTCCTTTTTTAGTTTTATTTGTCTTGTAGATTGTTGATATTACTACATCATGAGCAAATACCGGTCTCGCGCTTCCTAAATTTATATCCATTTTATTTCTTCTCCTCCTCAAACCATTTTTTTACTTCATCTGTTAAGCCACTAACAAAAGATTTTTCAGTAACAAATAAAATTGCTTTTTTTGCGTATAATTCATTTTCTATTTTGTCACTTTTTATCCATATTAATCCATTTTGCCCAACAGTAATATCGCATCCAGTTTCATCTTTTATTAAATTTATCATGCTCCCTTCTTTTCCAATAACTCTTGGAACTTTGTTCGAATTTATCTTCACGATTATCCCTCCATCTATCTTTCCTAAACCTCTTGATTTAATACTTAAATCTGTCCCTCTTTTATTTATCCCCCAAATTTTTGCAATAACCATATCTCTAATATCCATTACTTCTTCCAGCCCATCTTTATTTACGTATCTTGGAACTTCAGATAATGATAAAAATGCGCTTTCAGGAGCATCAATATCTATAATCCATCCATTAAATGTAACATTCTCAACTTTTCCTATAACAACATTTCCTCTTCTAGGCTGATAAACTCCTGATAATGGAATTATTCTTACGAGCCTGTTTGATTCCTCAGCCAAACCAAATTTTATAGCAATAATGTCAGTTCCTCTTTTTTCTGTTCCTTCTCCTGGAAGATTGCCTTCTCCAGTGGTAATTATTTCTCCAGGTATTACTATTTTTCTTTCGTTTGTCATTTTATTCTTTTATCTCCTCAGTCAACGCACTTCCATGAGTCACTGAATTTAATTTATCAAAAAAATCTATAATTATTCCTGCAGGAATATTCGCCATAACTTGCAAACTTCCATCATCAAGCCAGTTTTCTTCTTCTTTATATTGATTTATTACCCCATAGGCCTTCCCAGTATGAATGGCCGGAATAGTTATCTTTATTTTTTTTGTTTCAATTTTTATTGGAATGATTTTACTTATTTCTTGAAGAATATCTGTAATTTGGTTTTCTATTGGTAAATTCTTTATGTCAACATGTGCCTGCTCAAGAGCATTTCTAATTCTTTCTGCTGTGTGGGGATTTCCCGTCTGAGAATCCACAGCATTACTTACTAAAAAATCAACAACTTGTTTAAACCTTTTTTCTTTCTCTTCAGTTCTGTGTTCTTGAGTTACAAGAACTTCTCCATTCTTAATAATTTTTTCAATAATTTCCTGAATATTTTCTGTTCCAAAAGATTTTTTCAAGTCAGAACTAGACGCAACCTCTCCTTTTTTTGAATCAGTGAAAATTTTATCTCCTTCTGCCTCAACAGAAGAAACTTCCCCTTTCTTGAATTTCAAGGCTTCATCTAAATTAACCATTATTTCAAAATGCTTTCCTGCTTGTTTTATTCTTGCTGTTGTGTTCATTTTACAAACTCCTTTAATTGTTCGCCTTCTAATTTTTTTAATTTTTTCCCTTCGCTTTCAATATAAACTAATTCAAATTTGTTTAAATCAAACTTTTTTCCTTGCATTTCTTCAAATATATCCAATGCAAGCTTAACGCCTTTTTTAATTGTTAAATCCTGTTTATATCTTTCTCTTAGTTTTTCTTTTATTTTTTCATCTCCTTCTCCAATAGCATTTGCGTAATATGAAAAATAATTCCCAGTTATATCACTTGTATAAAGCTCTGATTTTTTCCCATTAATTCCAGCTACAAGTAAAGAAACCCCAAAAGGCCTAACTCCTCCATACTGACTAAATTGCTGTTTTAAATTTGAAATATCTTTTATTACTAATTCTGGTTCTATTGCAGAATCATAAGTTATTCTATGTTGTTGTGCCAAAACTTGAGCTTTTTCAATTAAAACTCTTGCGTCTGAAACAATCCCTGCAACACTCACTATAATATGAGAATCAATTTCATGGATTTTATTTGCCAACTTCAAAACTATTAATTTATCCATTATTCTTTTATCTGCAATTATAAATACCCCATCAGAACAAACCATTCCAATACTTGAACTTCCAAGTCTAACTGTTTTTTCTGCATATTCCACCTGAAGCAAATGACCTTCTGGCGAGAACATTGACGCAGTTCTGTCATAACCCATTGCTTGGTTTTGCATGTCTATTGGCATGTCCATATTAATTTTTAGAGAATTTGATAATATATCAAAATCTTTTCTCTTATCTCCTTCAAAACTCACAAGAAATATGAATTTAAAAGGTTTTTGGTATTATTTTCCCAATCCTCTAAGCGTCCCACTTACCCTTTCAACAGCCATTTTTTCAGGCCAAACGCATAAGGATGCCCTAACAGAATCAACCATTTCGCGATTTATAGAAATAATTGCAGAATCTTTCCTAGATTTAATAAAACCAAGTCCTGTTTTTGACATACCCAAAACTCCAATAAAATCTAAAATAGCCTTTTCAATATTTTCTTTAAGATTTTTTCCTTTCACAAGCAAATATCTTTTATTCTCACGCATTGATGGTTTTAGGGATTTCATATAATAATCTATATTCTCAATAATATAAATGTTTATATCTATAATAATCTCCTAACTAACATGACAGATGCAGAAAAATTTTGCGAACCAGACTATGCAAATGGTGGAGTTCTCGAAGTAATCGAAGAGATTAAAAAACAAAGAGAAGAAATGGAACCAGTTAGACCCGGTTCTACTATATATCATACTCTTCCAGGAGACTATAATTCTCGTAAAAAAAACCTTCTTTAAGAATTTATTAACTTTTTAATTCTAAAACCTTTTTAAACCGCCTTGTCTATAAATTTATAAAAGAGGTTGAAAGTATCAATAAAATGGAAGTATGTACTATCGGTGGATTTGAAGAAGTCGGAAAAAATATGACTGCAGTGAAAATAGGAGATGACGTTATAATTTTTGATATAGGAGTTTATTTGCCCGCGATTATAGAATTTCAAGAAAAAGAAACAGTACAACAAGCTTATTCTGAAAAAAAACTAAGGAATATTGGCGCTCTTCCAAACGACCTTGTGTTGGATAAATTAGGCTGGAGAGATAAAGTCAGGGCAATAATAATTGGACATGCTCATCTTGATCATTTAGGAGGAGTTCCTTATATTGCAAACAGATATCCTCAGGCAAAAATATTAGCATCACCTTTTACCATGGCTGTTTTAGACACAATTCTTGAAGACGAAAAAATTCAAATAAAAAATAGAAAATACATTGTAAGAGAAAATTCAAGTTATATTATACAAGGAAAAAAAGAAAAGTATAAGGTAGAATTCATAAATGCAACCCACTCAACGCTTCAATGTTGTTTTATAGCGTTGCACACAAAAGAAGGAATCTTTTTTTATGCTTTGGATTTTAAACTAGATAATCATCCTATAATCGGTCCCCCTGCAAACTATAAAAAATTAAAAGAAATAGGCAGAAAGGGAGTAAAAGTTCTTGTTGTTGATTCGCTTTATTCTGGAACAGAAAGAAAAACACAAAGTGAAAGGGTTGCTAGAAATATGGTAGAAGATGCCTTATCCTCAGTTAGAGATAGAAGTTCTGCACTATTTGTGACAACTTTCTCTTCTCATATTGCAAGATTAAAAAGCATAGTTGATTTTGGGAAAAAAACAAAAAGAAAAATTATATTTTTAGGAAGAAGTCTCAATAAATATGTAAAGAGTGCAATAAAAGTCAAGCAATGCCCTTTTGCAAATCAGATAACTTTACTCAAATATCGGAAGCAAGTAGATTCTTTTTTGAAAAAGGCTGATAAAGAAAGAGGGAGATATTTGATTGTCTGTACAGGACATCAAGCAGAGCCAGGTTCAATTCTTGATAGGATAGTAAAAGATGAAACTCCATTTAGATTAAAGTCAGGGGATAATGTAATTTTTTCTTCAAGTATTATTCCAACTCCCGTAAATATTAATAATCGTGGAAAAATGGATAAAAGGTTAAGAACAAAAGGAGTTAGGATACAAACAGATGTCCATGTTTCTGGTCATGGTGGAAGAGAAGATATAAGAGATTTAGTGGAATTATTAAAACCAAAACACATAATCCCTGCTCATGGTTCTCTTCAACAAGAAACACCCATGATAGAACTTGCATCAGAAATTGGTTATAATCTTGGAGAAACTTCACATTTATCCTCAAACGGCAAACTATTAAAATTTAAAGCACATTAAATTATACGATGGTGAATGAAGAAATTCTTGGAGGATTGAAACTAGCTTTATCTAAGAGAGAATCTCTTAAACAAGCTATGATGAGTTTTTATAATGCTGGCTACAAAAAAGAAGAGATTGAAGAGGCGGCAAGAGCTTTGCAAGAACAAAAAATTGAGAAAGAACCAATACAACCTGTCAAAAAAACAAAATTAAAAAAACAAAAACCAGCTCAAAAAGTCCCTCAAACAAAACCTTCTAAAACAATTCAGAGAGTTTCAAGTTATGAGAAAGAGCCACCCGCCCCAGGTATAAGGGAAGGATTAAGAGGTGCAATAAAACAACTGGAAAAAATAGACGTTTCTTTAAAAACAAAACCAAAAGTAATAAAACAAAAACTTATTAAGAAACCTCAAAAAATTTTTACCTATGGAGAGAAACCAAAGCCAAAAGGAAAATTAATCACTTTAATTCTAGTGTTCTCTTTACTTTTTTTATTAGGTATTTTAGTCGCTATTTTTTTATTTAAGCAGGAAATAGTAGAATTTCTTAATAGTTTGTTTTAAGATACATTCATCTCTTAACATCCTTCCAGCCAATTTTATTTTTCTTCAAATTCATTAACTGTGGAAATTGTTCTTCAAAAATTGGTTTTTGTGTTTGATAAAAAATCCCAAGAGGAATTTTTTTCACAGTATTATAATCAAACTCTTGGGCTCTCTTCCATGCTTGTCCAAAATTACTTTTATCATGCCCTACTTTATCTAAAGAATACACTTTATTTCCATAAGAAATGTCTGGATGAAAAATCAAGCAAGGCTGCAAAACTTCAATAAATGCAAAACCCTTATGCTTCAACGCTTCTTTTAAAACATATTCAACTTGTTTAGAATCTGCAAAAACTCTTGCAACAAAACTCGCACCAGAGGCAAGCATTAATTTTATAGGATTTAACGGATAGATTTTAACTCCTTGAGGCGTTGTCTTATCTTTAAATCCAACTTCAGTCACAGGCGTTGGTTGCCCCACAGTCAAGGCAAAAACCTGATTATTATGAACAAAATATTTTATATCTGAGTTATATCTTGCAGCATGAATTAAATGTTCCATCCCTTCTGCATAAGCATCCCCATCTCCTGCAAAACCTAAAACTGTTAAATTAGGATTTCCAATTTTAATTCCCAAACAAGTCGGCAAAACCCTTCCATGTAAGGTATTTATTCCATTCAGATTTATATAATCAAAAATTTTTGCATGACATCCTATTCCAGTCACAATCGCAATATTTTCTCTTCCTATTTTAGATTTTTCTAAAAAATTCTTCACACCTGCCAGTATCTGAAAATTATAACATCCCTGACACCATGTTGGTTTTGTGTTAGTGGATAGGTTTGTCATCTTCTCTCAAAATCCATATTTAATTCATAAAGTTTAGCTTCAACTTCAGAGTTTTTTGCAAACTCTGTTCCAAGCTCTATTGATCTAATGTAGTAGTTATCCAACATATTAATTTTTTTCTTACAGAATTTTATTAATTCCAATATATCTAAATCTATTTTTCCAGATTTATTATTTAAATAAAAATCTATTCTATGCCATTTACCCTTATAGCGATTGTATTTAATAGTAAACTCCTTTGTTTTTCCAATTTCTTTGTAAGGAGGTGTAAAATTATAATCTAACCAAATCATTATTTCAAGATCTGTTTTTTCTGGCCCCAATTTATTTTTTTTAGTTAACCAAATATCATAGGTAAAATTTCCATGTCCTTTTTTTAGATTAAACTTCCATCTAGTTGAGAATCCAATCTTTTTGTAATTTTTAACTTTCCCCAATTCAACCCCTGTTTTTGGTCCCCAAGGACTTTTTCCAAATTTGATTGAAGAATAACCCACAATAAAAGGGTTGTTCAATTCAGGATTCTTTGATTTTCCATAAAATTTAAGAAATGTTTTTTGTTCTTCAACCTTACCAAATACCTTTTCTTTAACTCTATCTTTAAAGTTCTTGATTCCCCCCATATTTGACCAACACCATAGAATAGGAGTCAACCTTTTTCCATTTAATTTCATTTTAACAAATTTAGAGTATCCATAACCGAGTTCAAAGGAAGCTCCTTCAGCTTTTATCGTATCTAATTTATAAAATTCTTTCATCTCAACCTCCCCTCAATTTCCTTTTTTAATTCATCACATAAAAATGGTCTTCCATCATATCTTAGAATCTTATTTTTATCTTCAATAAAAATTCCAGTTTTTTCAGCAATCAGTGGTGCTAGTTGCCCTATTGAGTTATTCTCAATCAAAATAAGATTCTTACCTTCCATCTCTTTTTTCAAATCAGGGAAAGGTTCAATATATAAAACCTGCAAAAACTCACAATCCAAATCTTTAATAGAATCTAAAATTGCTCCTTTTGGACTCCCCCAGCTAACAATAACATTCTTAGAATTCTTTTTTCCATAAGTCTTATACTGTTCAAATTTGCCAGCTTCTTTTTCAATTTCTTTTGCCTTCCTTAATCTCATTTCAACGTTCTTCTGAATTATTTCTGCATTTTCTGCCGCACTTCCATTAGCATCTTTCTCATAACTATTATATCTCCCAAAAGAAATTAATTTTTTTGAAGCAGTTATAACTGGATTCTCATTTAATGTATAAAAACTTTCTCCAAGATGCTTATCACTAATTATAATCGAAGGAATTTTAAATTTCTGTGAAAAATAAAATGCTTGATTTGTGAGTTCTTGGGATTCTTTAGGATCACCTGGAGCTAAAACTAATCTTGGAAATTCTCCATGTCCTGAATGTCTTGCAATATTCAAATCTCCTTGTCCAGTATAAGTCGCTACACCAGTTGCAGGCCCAGGTCTTTGAGATAGATAAATCACCAAACCAACTTCAGCCATTCCTGTTAAACTTAAACCCTCTGTCATTAAATCAAAACCTCCACCAGAAGTTCCAACCATGGCCTTTGCACCAGTACTAGCACTTCCAACAGCAGCATTAATCACAGCAATTTCATTTTCTAATTGCAAAACCAGAATATTATTTTCTTCCTGCTTTTCAGCAAGTTCCCCAATAACAGGAGTAGCAGGAGTCATAGGATAAGCATAATAAATATCTAATCCAGATTTTATTGCTCCCTGAGAAATTCCCTGATTTCCATTAGTAAAATAAGATTTTTTAGAAGAAACTTTTACAAGCTCGATACTTTTCTCAGCGTCTTTATATCCTTTTTCTGATTCTTTAATATTTTCATCAAATCTTTTACCTAGCTCTTTTAATTCTATTTCAAGGATTTTAAAATCCAATCCAAGAATCTTAAATAATTTTCCAGCATAATACATATTTGAAGGATGTCCTTTTAAAATCAATCCCCCTTTCTTTAAATCTTTTTTATGAATTTTTTCAGTATTTTCATCTAATGCAACTAAAATATCAATCTGGCTATCATTGCTGTAAACAGGAATATCTGAAAATGTTAGAACATTAAAATTATGTCCGCCTCTTATAACTGATTGATAATCCCTCGAATAAAAAACATAATACCCTTGCTTCATAAGCGCCTCACCTAAAACATGTGTAAGAATGTTTGGT
This sequence comes from archaeon, assembly GCA_030620045.1. Classification (GTDB taxonomy): domain Archaea; phylum Nanobdellota; class Nanobdellia; order Pacearchaeales; family GW2011-AR1; genus JAUXAD01. Next base: position 6,760 of record JAUXAD010000010.1, on the reverse strand, counting down.
CCTTGTCCTGCTTCACCTCCAAAAAGAATATTTAATCTCATATTATGCATTAAATCACAATCAATTTTATATATCAATGAACTTTTTCAATATTATAAACTTTTTCAAAATAAAAATGCCAAGATTCGCGCACATTTCTGATGTTCATTTAGGAGGATGGAAACAACAGCCATTGCAGGATTTAAATTCCCAGTCATTCAGAAAAACCATCGACACTTGCATAAACCAAAAACTTGACTTTATACTTATAGCAGGAGATTTATTTGATTCAGCTTATCCTTCAATTGAAATTTTAAAAGAAACTTTCTCTGAATTTAAAAAACTTAAAGAAGCAAAAATCCCTTGTTTTATTATTGCAGGCTCTCACGATTATTCTGTTTCTGGGAAAACCTTTTTAGATGTCTTAGAAAGAGCGGGATTCTGCAAAAATGTAGCAAATGTTGAAGAAAAAGAAAAGGAAATAGTTTTGAATCCCACAATTCACAAAGGGGTTGCTATTTATGGTTATCCTGGAAAAAAATCTGGATTAGAAATACCAGACTTGAGGAAAATAAAATTAAATGACTCTCCAGGCATGTTCAAAATTTTTATGTTGCATACAACAATTGACCAGGCAAAAGGAGCACTTCCAATAGATGCTATAGAAACAAATTTGCTTCCTTTTGCAGATTATTATGCCTTGGGGCATTTGCATATAGATTTTCAATATGAGAATTTTGTCTATCCTGGCCCGATATTCCCCAACAATTTCCAAGAACTTGAAGATTTACAACATGGAAGTTTCTACATTGTTGACACTAAGGCAGAAAACTCATTGCAAAAAATAGAATTAAAAATAAAAGAAGTAGTGCCTTTAGATATCAAAGTAAAAAATGCACTTATAGCAACAGAACAAATAATCTCTGAGCTGGATAAAAAAGAAATAGAAGATAAAATAATTCTTTTAAGAGTAAGTGGAGAATTAGAGGATGGAAAAAATTCAGATATAAAATTTTCACAAATAGAAGAGTTTGCAAAAAGAAAAAATGCGTACTTTCTTCTAAAAAATACTCATGAATTAAAAACAAAAGAGGTTGAGTTGGAAATTGATATTAAAGATATGGAAAATATAGAGGAAGAAGCAATAAAAATTTACTCAGAACAAAATCCATCAGACTTTAATAAATTAATTTATCAATTAATAAATTCACTCTCAATTGAAAAGCAAGAAGGCGAAAAAACAGAAAGTTTTACAAATAGGGTTCTTGATGAAGCTAAAAAAATTTTGAAATTTTGAAAAATGATTCTAAAAAAAATAACTCTAAAAAATATAAGAAGTTATGAACAGCAGGAAATAAAATTTCCAGAAGGTTCTACTTTGTTATCAGGAGATATTGGTGCTGGAAAAACTTCAATTCTTTTAGGGATAGAATTTGCATTATTTGGGTTACAGCCTGGGCAAAGAGGTTCTGCTTTATTAAGAAATGGAAAAGAACAAGGAGGAGTCATAATGGAATTTGATGTAGAAGACAAGGAAATTATTGTTGAAAGAACTTTGAAAAAAGGAAAAACAATTTCTCAAGATTATTGTGCAATAACAATTAGTGGAGAGAAAAAAGAAATTTCAGTTACTGAATTAAAAAATCAAGTCCTTGAATTACTAAACTATCCTAAGGAATTTTCAAAAAAACAAAATATCCTCTACAAATTCACAGTTTATACCCCTCAAGAAGAAATGAAACAAATCATTTTACAAGACCCAGAAACAAGGATAAATACATTGAGGCATGTTTTCGGAATTGATAAATATAAGAAAATTTTAGAGAATATTTCAGTAGTAACTTTGAAAATAAGAGAAGAAAAAAGATTAAGGGAAGGACTTACTGCAAATCTTGAAGAAGATAAAGAAAATATTTTATCAAAAGAGAATGAGCTTGAATCAAAACATTATAATCTCGCTTCAGTTGAAAAAGAGCTTTTTTCAAAAAAGGAAGAAAGGAAAAAGATTCAGGAAGAGAAAGATAAAATTTCTGAAAAAATAGAAGAAAAAAATAAACTTCAACAAGAAATTGAAAAAACAAAAATAATGACTTCCAACAAAAACGAAACTATTTCAAGTAATATAAAAATAATAGAACAACTTAATATTCAAATAAAAGAATTACAAGATTTAAAATTTGATGAATCAAAAATCCTGCAGCTTGAACAAGAAATAAGCTCAAAGAAAAAAGAAAATGAAAAATTTAATGAAAATAACTTGGAAATTAATTCACAAATAAATTCTCTTAATTTGAAAAACGAGGAAAGTAGGAAATTAGAGCAAAAAATTTCTAATCTGGAAATTTGTCCAACTTGTTTACAAGATGTCGACGCTGTTTATAGAACTAATGTTTTAAATAAATTACAATCAGATATTGCAAAAAATAATAAAAAACTAGAAACTTTAGAACAAGAAAAGGAAAATCTGGTGGGAAAAATAAAAGAAATAGATTCAGAAATTTATTCCAAAGAAAAAGAAATAACTGACTTAAAAATATTAAAAATCAAATTACAAGGAATCCAAGAAAAACAAATCCGACTTGAAGAAATTGAAAAAACAAATACTTTATTTGAAAAAGATATTACTCTCTTAAACCAGCATATTGAAACCCTTCAAAATTCTGTTTTTGAATTAAAAAAGTTTGATAATATTTTTGAATTAAAACAAAAAGAACTTGAAAAGACTTTAAGTCAGGAAAGAATGGCAGAAATAAAAGTTGCAGAATTAAAAAAAGAGATTGATTTTTATTCTATTCAAATAGAAGAGTTAAAGGCAAAAATAAAAAAAACCGAAGAAATTAAGCAACAATTAAATTATCTCACTGAATTGGAAGATTGGCTTTCTAAAAAGTTTACCTCAGTTATTTCGTTTATTGAAAAAAATGTGATGATAAAACTCAAAGCAGAATTTTCTCAGTTATTTGCAGAATGGTTCTATATGCTTGTTTCGGATTCATTCAATGTCTGGCTTAGTGATGACTTTACTCCAGTAATAGAACAGCAGGATTATGAATTAGATTATGCATATCTTTCAGGAGGAGAAAGAACAGCAATTGCTTTGGCTTACAGGCTCTCACTTAATCAGGTAATTAATTCTCTCTTGAGCAAAATAAACACAAGAGATATTGTTATTTTAGACGAGCCAACAGATGGTTTCTCCGAACAGCAATTAGATAAAATGCGGGATGTTTTGCAACAGTTAAATGTAAGCCAGCTAATAATTGTAAGCCACGAGCAAAAGATAGAAAGCTTTGTTGAAAATGTTATTAGGTTTAAGAAAGAAGGTGGGATTAGTAAGAGGGAAAAATAGAATATAAATATTTAAAAAAATTAAAAGTGCTTTTATAAGATGGTTTTTTCAAATAAAAAATTAAAAGAATTATTTTTCAAATCAGGCTTGTTTAGAGCTAGTCACAGAGTAGAAAGAGAACGTCCTTTTTTAGAGAAGCATGGAATTATGCCTGATTTGTCTAGTAAGGGACCTTCTGCAGAGAATTATTTTTATATGAGTCCTCTTCCTGAAGATGATCAGATAGGAACATCTGCATTTGATTTAAGAGTTGGAAGAAATATTGCTTGTAGTGATACAGCTTTAGATAAAATTACTGAAAGCGATCTGATGGATATGCATCTTGAGAACCTAAATCTAGGTGACGAATTTGTACTTGAGAATGATCGTAATGGAAGGAAGTTTAATTATATAACAAGCTTTGAGATAGTAAAACTTTCTGATGATCTTGAAATGGTTATTGATTCAAAAAGCACAACTGGAAGAGTTGGAGGTATGTCTCATGGTGTTAATCAAAGAACTTCGAGGCATATGATAACAATGATTCAGCCTTATGCTTTTCCTTTAAAAGTAACTTGCGGAAAAACACGCTTGTCTCAAGCAGTTGTACGTTATACAGGAACCCCGTATATGACTAAAAAAGAAATTTTAGAAAGCCAAGATATTTCGTTTGAAGGTAAAGGGCTCTCACTTGAGGATTGCTTGACTGAAAAAGGACTTATAATGTATTTTGATCCCTCTATAGTTTATAAAGCAAAATCTTGTGATATACCTATAGATATGGATGTTAATGGAACACTTGATTGGAGACCTTATTTTGAGTTAATAGAGGGCAATTCACAGATGATTATAGAACCAAATGTTCTTTACTTAATTGGTGCAAAGGGTGTTATTAGTCTTGGAGCAGTTTGTGGATTATTATCAAGGGAAGATGAAGTTCATACTGGAACTGGGACATGGGGGCATTTTGCAGGAATTTTCCAGCCAGGATATAAAGGAGGGATAACTATGGAAGTTTTCAGCCATACAAAAAGAAGAATTACTTCTGATACAAGAGCAGGTATTGTAACTTTTGATAAAATAGACGGCGAACTTGAATCGGGTTATAAAGGCTCTTATCAATATCAAAAACCTCCAAGATTACCAAGAATGTTTAAACAAGCTTCTTAATTTATATTCCAAAAAACTTATAAACCCTCCATCCCCATATCTATCATAGATTCTAAAATTTATTCTAATTATTAAAATGGAAATGGATGCTGAATTAAAGAATTCAATTTTGAAAACAGGAACAACTATTCTAGGAATTGTTTGTAAGGATGGAGTTATAATGGCTTCTGACAGACAAATTACAGCAGGAAATCTAGTGGTTGTAAAAAACTATGCCAAAACCATACCCATAAATGATTACTTATTAATCTCTTTTACTGGAATGGTTTCTGATGCACAAAGAGTTCCAAAATTTCTGGCTGCAGAATTGAAATTAAAAGAATTAAAATCTAAATCAAGACCTTCTGTAAAACAAGCAGCAAGCCTTCTATCAAATATGAGTTATCAGGGAATAAGACAACCTTCAATGATTCCTCAACAGGCAGGATTTTTACTTGGAGGATTTAATGAGGATGGCTCAGCAGAATTGTATACCATTGAACCTGCAGGAAGTGTTGTTAAAGTAGAAGATTATGACGCAAATTTCGGAAGCGGTATGCCTTATGTTTTAGGATTATTAGAAAGATTATATAAAAAAGACATAACTGTAGAAGAAGCAATAAAATTGGCTATAGAAGCCTTGAAGTCTTCAACACAAAGAGATACTGGTTCTGGATATGGTATTGATATATTTACTATAACAAAAGAGGGAATTAAAAAAGTGGTTGAGCAGGAAATCAAATCAGAATTTAAAGATAAAGCTGCATAAATTATCCTAAACAACTAATATGAATAAAACTGAGTTTTTGTATTAATAGTTTAAATAAATTCGCGAAGCGCAAATATAAAATGGATATCTTAAAAAATATAACAGACCAGTTACACGAGAATATAACTGAAGCAAGTTTTGAAGGAGCAAATATAGTTCTTTATACAGATAATGAAAAATTTTTCAGAGAAGGAGAAGGAAAAATAAAAGAGATAGTTGAGCAAATAAAAAAAAGAATTGAGCTTAGAGCAGACCAGAAAATTCTTCCAGAGCAGGAAAAAACAGAAGCAGAAATAAAAAGAATTGTTCCTGAAGAAGCAGAAATAACAAATATAATTTTTGATGCTCATAGAAGTATTGTTGTAATTGAAGCAAAAAAGCCAGGAATGGTAATTGGAAAACAAGGTTCTATTTTAGAAGAAATAAGAAGAACAACTTTATGGATGCCGCAAATTCAAAGGTCTCCGGCAATAAAAAGCAAAATTACTGAAAACATCAGAGAAGTGCTTTATGCAAATAATAATTATAGAAGAAGATTTCTTAATTCAATTGGGAAAAAAATATACAAAGAATGGAATCCTGAAAAAGTAGAAGAGTGGGTTCGGCTTACTTTTTTGGGGGGGGCAAGGCAAGTTGGAAGAAGTTCCATCCTTTTACAAACTCCCAACTCAAAAATCCTTCTTGATTGTGGAGTAGATGTTGCTGCTCAGGAGCAAAATAAATTTCCTTCTTTTAATATCCCAGAATTTGATATAACTCAGTTAGATGCAGTAATCATAAGTCACGCACACTTAGACCATGTCGGGCTGCTTCCTTATTTATACAAGATGGGTTACAAAGGACCAGTATATATGACGCCTCCAACACGAGATATCGCAGCCTTACTTTCTTTAGATTTTATAGGTGTCGCTTATAAACAAGCAGCACAGCCTTTGTTTGATTCCACAGATATTAAAGAAATGGTTAAACACAGTATTTGTCTAAATTATAATGAAGTTACTGACGTGACCCCAGACATAAGACTTACTTTTTACAATTCAGGTCATGTGCTTGGTGGCGCCATGGTTCATCTCAACATAGGAAATGGTTTGCATAATTTACTTTATACAGGAGATTACAAATATGCAAAATCAAGACTTTTAGACCCTGCAATAGCGACTTTTTCAAGAATCGAGTCAGTAATTACAGAATCAACTTATGGCTCAAGAAATGATGTATTCGCGCCAAGAAAAGAATCAGAAGAACACCTTTTAGAATTAGTAAATAAAACAATAGAAAAAAATGGAAAAGTTTTAATTCCAGAATTAGGATTAGGGAGATCACAGGAAACTATGCTTATTCTTGAAGATGCAATGAAATTCGGAAAACTGAAAAAAGTTCCAATATACATCGACGGTATGATTTGGGATATTAATGCCATTCATACAGCTTACCCTGATTTTTTAAGTAGTAAAGTCAGGTCAGAAATTTTCCAGGACCAAAATCCCTTTGTTTCAGAATCTTTCTCAAGAGTTGGTTCACCACAAGAAAGAAAA
>JAUXAD010000036.1 GCA_030620045.1 archaeon | reverse complement strand
TGCAGTCATTTCCCAAATCTTGTCATATTCTGGATTATCCCAATCAAAATCCTTAGTTATATTATAAGTTGGAATAGGAAAAGTGAACACTCGCCCTTCTGCATCCCCTTCAATCATACATTCTGCAAAAGCTTGATTAATCATTCTCATTTCTTCTTTAAATTCTTTATATGTTTCTTTTTGTGATTTTCCACCAATAATCACTGGTTCATTTTTCATATCTTCAGGAACTTTTAAATCCATAGTTATATTTGTAAATGGTGTCTGAAATCCAACTCTTGTAGGAACTGCCATATTAAACAAAAAAGATTGTATATTTCTTTTAACCACGTCATAACTTAAATTATCGTATCTAATAAAAGGAGCTAATAATGTATCAAAATTAGAGAACGCTTGAGCTCCTGCACTTTCTCCCTGCAATGTATAAAAAAAATTAACAATTTGTCCAAGAGCAACGCTAAGATGTTTTGGCGGGTTGCATGCTAATTTTCCTGAAACTCCTTTAAATCCAGTAATTAATAAATCCTTTAAATCCCATCCAACACAATAGGCTCCCAATGTTCCTAAATCATGAACATGTAAATCTGCACTCTCATGTGCATTCCTTATCGCTTCTGGATAAATTCTTCTAATCCAATAATTACTTATTATCTTAGTTGAAATATAATTATTCAATCCCTGCAATGAAAAACCCATATTAGAATTTTCCTTAACCATCCAATCATTCAAGCTAATATAATCATCCACAACTTCAATAGTATCAAAAAGTCCCTTCACATATCTAAGCTCTTCATGACTTTTCCTATAAAGAATATAAGCTTTTGCTACCTTTGCATGTCCTTCTTCAATCAAAAGTTTCTCCACAGTGTCCTGAACATCCTCTACCTCTGGTATGTCTGACTCTCCATATTTTTTTTCAAGTTCTTTTGCAATTAATTCTGAAAGATATTCTGTTCTTTTTTTTTCTGTTCCTCCAACAGCTTTAACAGCATTCCAAATCGCTTCTGTAATTTTTTCCTGTTGAAACGGAACAACACTACCATCCCTCTTTCTAATTTTTCTTATCATTTGAAGTTATAAAAGTAAAAAGGCTATGAATAATATTTAAAGGTTTAGAACTATTTGCAAATTACAAATCCGCATAAAAACATTTTTAAACATGTTTTGCTTTAATGGCTTAAAGGTGATTGGTAATGGCAGATTATTTTACACAAATGGCAACAGAACTAGGAATTTCTCTTTGGTTGGTCATAATAATTCTTATTTGGAGCATGGTATGGAAATTTTTAGCATTATGGAAATCAGCAAGAAAAGGTTCAGTAGTCTGGTTTATAATATTCGCTTTAGTTAACACCGTCGGAATTCTGCCAATTCTTTATATTTTTGTATTTTCAAAGATGAAAAGCCGTAAGATTAATGTGAAAAAGAAAGCAGTTAAGAAAACTAAGAAGAAAAAATAATTATTTAAAAGTTCATAAAAATTTGTTAAGACAAAATCTCAACTATCCCCTTCACTTTTTGCTCATTTGGAATAGACTGAAAAATTTGCTCCTTTACTTCAGGAAGAAGTGCGAAATCAGCACATTGCCCTAAACCCCTAGCCTTATGAGAAATATAAATACCTTTGGAATCATACTTTATATCATCTAGAGTAAACGAACAAGGATGGCCAGGACATTTTGTTGTTGCTCCTTGATATGTGCAAAATGGTTTGCATGTCATAAAATTAAGTAAATGGTTATCTTTAAAAATATTTGTGTACTCAACTATTAACCCCCATCAACTCACACTTCTTACAAACTTCATTTCTCGACGGTTCCCCACAAACTTCACAATAATTAATTTTAGTTTCTTTCTTCTCAATCTTAGGCTCACCAGAGTCATCCTTTGAGGAGTCATCCCTTTGGGACCCCAACATCTTATCCATATTCTTAATTATATTCATCTTTTCTTCATTAGACAAACCATCAACAAACTTCCTAACCTGTATCCTATATGAATCAATAGCACAAGGACACTTGTCATAAATCACAGGCAATTTTTCTTTCTTAGAATATTCTCTCACATCATTTTCAAGAACATAAAATAAAGGTTTTATCCTCGGAATAAATTTTTTATCAGAGATGTTTCTTGTTATCGCCCCAGAATTTGCACTTAACTCTGGACTTCCTTTAAAAATATTCATTAAAAATGTCTGTGCTTCGTCATCAAGATTATGTCCTGTCGCGATTTTATCTGCTTTTAATTTTCTCGCCTCTTTATTCAAAATCCATTTTTTTATGACTCCGCAAATCGCACAATTCTTTAAACTTTTTCTTGATTGAATCGCACTTCTAAGATAACACATAGAACTTCCCATCTCTTTTTTTATATCATATACATGAAGCTTTATTCTCAACTCCCCACAAAGTTTTTTCACAGCTTCCAAGCATTTTTCACTATAATCTCCCATTCCTAAATTAATATGAAATCCTTCTATTTTGTAGCCAAATTTTTTCAAAAGATAAGCAGTTACAGTTGAATCTTTTCCTCCAGAAAGTGCAACTAAAATTTTTTCTTTCTTATTACATAATTTATTCTTTTGAATAGTTTCTTTTATCTTTGTTTCAATATTCATAATAAAGAAATAAAAAAGAAGGTTTTAATGTTTTTCTTATAAATCTATTTTAGCAATTCCTGGGCAAGTAACTCCATCCCCAATTAATGCTACTTCTAATTTAGAAACAGGTTTACTTTCATTGATAAATGTTATTGTTCCAGTTCCTAATGGTTCATTTAATGTATTTGCTGACAAAATATAACCTGTATCTTTTACTAACTTCACATCATCAACAATTACTGCAACATCTGTTTCATCAAAACTTCCTCCAGAACCTGTTCTTTTAGCATTAAAGACAAGATCAGAAGATTGTGCAAGTTCTATATTGACTCCTATACATTTAGATTGTTCACTAATCTGTTCACTACCCTCTGTTACAGTTTTTTGGATAGCTCTCCATACAATAAATACTGCAGCAAGAACCAGCAAAATAATTATAACAACAGTAATAATTTGCGCTTGTGCTTTTTTATCTATCATTTGTTCCTCTTTTCTTTAAAGTATTAAGATATTTTAGTTTATAAATTTTTTCTATAATTCCCAATCGCCTTCTTCAAGGCTTCTATTCCTAAAACAGAACAATGAATTTTTATTGGAGGCATGCCTTTTAATTTTTTAATTATGTCTTCTTTTTTTATTTTCTTTGCTTGCTCTAAAGTTTTGCCTTTAGCCAAGTCACAAATCATATCAGAACTAGCAATAGCAGCAGCGCAACCAAATGTTTTAAATCCAATATCTTTTATTTTATCATCCTTTACTTTTATTTCAAGGTGCATTATATCTCCGCATCTTATATTTCCAACCTCTCCCACTCCGTCTGGATTTTTAATTTTCTTGACATATTTAGGATTTCTAAAATGTTTCATAAGTTCTTTTGAATATTTTAAAGTCATTTTCCATACCCCCAATGACTCCATTCTTTTGGGTAAGCTTTAAATCCGGCTTTTGTCATAACACTCTTTAGAAGTCTCCTATTAATCTTAATCTCTTTTTCTCTTTTTGTCAAGTTTTTCTTTCTTTCATAATAATTTAATGCTTCTTTTTCATCAAAGTTGTCATCTCCCATATCTAAATTATTACTTTCTTCATTAACAATTGTTAAATCAATTGCTCCTCCTCCAAGATGAGAATAAGGAGAAAATCTTTTTTGTTTTAAAATTTCATATCCTCCGGTAAAATCAATTAAATTTTGCTTCCAATTTTTTGGATATCTTCTCTTAAAGTCTTTTGCACATATCTGGACAATTCTTCTTTGGTCTGCGAGAGATCTTTTGCCATCAAAAATTTTAAAATTATATCCTCTAGGTAAAAATCCTTTTGCTCTAATCAAAGCCTCAGCTACAGATTTTCTAATAAAAATCTTATTCGATTTTGCATAATCTTTTCTATGGTCATTATCTATTATGAATCCATATTTCTCCAAGTTAACTAATCCTTTCATTTTTTATTCAACTTCTCCCCCAATTCTTTAAACAACTGTGAATTGTTTTTATATAAAATAGTCTTCATTCCAAGCTTTTTTGCAGGAGATATACATTTTGTGACATCATCTATAAAAATTATCTCTTTTGGAGACAATTTTAATTTTTTAATTAATAACTTGTATATTTGTATATCTGGTTTATTATATCCTACTTCAAATGAAAATATATTAAAATCAAAAACATCGTAAATTCTTTTTTCTCTAAAAAGTTTATTATGTAATTCTAAAACTCCAGACATAGAACCAACCACATAACCTTTTTTCTTTAATTTTTTAATATAATTTTCTAATTCTACATTCTTTTTAATTGATCTTTTCTTATATTTAATCCAATTATTATATAGTTTTTTACTATCAACTTTAAGATCTTTAGCAATAAGAGAGATCATGTCCTTACTTGTAATTTTTCCTCTGCTTGCTCCCCAAACATGCTTTTTATATGAGTTAAAATAATTTTTTTCATCTAATTTCATAGATTTTATTAAAGGAATATAATGGGTTTTCAAATTATTTCCCATTGCCATGACTCCTCCAATATCAAATACAATTGCTTTCATTTTCCATTCAACCTCCCCACTAACTCATCAATATCTTTCTGATTCATTCCATGAGCTTTACAACCTTCTTCTAAAGTTTCTTGCATTGCCATAGGACAACCCACACACGAAAGCCCAGCATTAAATAAAATTTCAGCTGCATCTGGATTTTTCTGAATGACTTCACTTAGCTTAGTTTTACTATTTATTTTCTTCATTTTATCGGACTTATCCTCCTCAACTTCTCAACTATTTTATTTAATTTTTCCAAAAAATAATCTACATCTTCTTCTGTTGTATATTTACTTATACTTATTCTTAATGAACTATTCACTTGAATAGATGAAAGTCCAATTGCTTTCAAAACATGACTTGGTTCTAATGAATGAGACGAACATGCTGAACCAGTAGAGGTATAGACCCCTTCATTTTCCAAATAACCTCCAACAGCTTCCCCTTCTATATTATTAAAAGAAACATTGATATTATTACACAATCTATTTTCTTTTGGCCCATTAAGTTTTACATTAGGAATTTTCAAAATCCCTTCAATTAATTTATCTCGTAACTCACTAATTCTTTCCATGTCTTTTGATTTAGCAATCTCAACTGATTTTGCAAATCCCACAATTCCAGGAATATTTTCTGTCCCACTTCTTAATCCTCTCTCATGCCCTCCTCCATGAGTAATAGGGACTATCTTTATTCCATCCTTAATATACAATGCTCCGACACCTTTTGGTCCATGAATCTTATGGGCATTTAAAGTTACTAAATCAAGATTTTGTCTTTTCACATCTATCGAAACCTTGGTAAAACTCTGGCAAGCATCTGTATGAAATAAAACACCTTTCTCCTTACAGATTTTTCCAATTGCTTCTAAATTTTGAATAGTTCCAATCTCATTATTCCCATGAATAATTGATACAACAATTGTCTTATCATTTATTTCTTTTTCAATATCTTCAGAATTAACAAATCCTTTTTCATCAACATCGAGATAAGTTATTTTAGCCCCTTGTCTTTCAAGCCACTTACAAGCATTAAGCACACAATCATGTTCTATCTTTGTTATTATGATATGATTCTTTTCTGGATAATTAGCAAAGAACAATCCTTTTATTGCCAAATTATTTGATTCTGTCCCCCCAGATGTAAAGATTATTTCATGAGTTCTTGCACCAATTGATTTCGCAATTATTCTTCTTCCTTTTTCCATAGCATTTTTTGCCTCTTGTCCTTTCAAATGAACAGATGATGCATTTCCATATTTTTCAGTAAAGTATGGAAGCATGGCTCTCAAAACTTCTTCATCTACTTTTGTTGTCGCAGCATTATCAAAATATATTTGTTTCATTTCCTAATCTCGCAAATTATTTTAGTTCCCCACCAATTTTTATTAATTTTTTCTACATGAATGTGTTTAATAAGTTTTAATTTAAGATTTAATTTTTTAACTTTAGACATAATAATATAATGCCAATCCCTCCCCAGCGATTTTCTAACTTTTATGTTTCCAAAGTTATTCAAATATTTTATTGTACTGATTACTTTATTATCTTTCCTAATCTCAAACATATTCTGATATTTTTTTGGATGGTCACTTCTATACTCCTGCAATTCCAACACAGCAATACCCCCTTTTATTAAAACCCTGTTGACTTCTTCTATAAACAATGCCCTGTCTATAATATATTGCACCGTAGCTTGACAAAATACAAAATCAAAATTGTTTGATTTGAAACGTAATTTTTTTCCAGCATCTATTTTAGTATATATCTTTGGTATTTCTTCTCTTGAAAATCCTTGATCCAAGGAATATTGAGCTGTAAGTTTTTGATTCCATTCTTTTTCATAATTTGTGCCATGAGTCTCTATCCTCTCCCCAAATTTTTGCTTTAATTCCAATAATGCCCTTCCAAATCCTGTCCCAATTTCTAGAACTTTTATTTTCTTCTTTTTCTTCAATAATTCTTCAATTTGTTTGGTTATATTACCAATTCTCCCTTTAGCACCTTCTAAACCTTGTGCCCGCCCTCTTCTCCAAATTATTCCTCCATTCTTGTCTTCCTTTTTTATCCAATAATTTTTTCTCATTTTTGACTATCCAATAATTCTTTTAATTGTCTAAAAGTTTCATCATAATCTCTATTTCCAAATCTAGCCTTATAATTTACAGATTGAGCTAAAAACTCAAGCCTTACAAAAGTTTCATAATCTTTTGTTAAAAAATCTATAGGAGTAACAGAAGAGTACCCTTCTTTAAAATAGTTCTGTTCTCTTTTTGTTTTAAACCATTGAGTAAAAGATTTCCCAATTCCAAAACCTTTAATCCTTTGTTTTATTGCTTCAACATCTACAAAATAAATCTTGCTTTCTCTCAATCTAAAATTAGAAGGATT
>JAUXAD010000030.1 GCA_030620045.1 archaeon | reverse complement strand
AAAAAACATAAATCAAAAGCACTTAAATTAACTAAATTTTCTGAACAAGAATTTGAAGAAGCATATGAATTTTTAATTAATGAAATAACATTTATTCCTGCTGAAGAGTTTTCAAAATTTTTACCTAAAGCCAAGCAATTAACTCCGCATGATAAGGATGCCCCATATATTGCTTTGTCATTAGCATCTAATTGCCCTGTTTTTTCTGGAGATAAAGAATTATTAAGCTCAAAAGCTAATGTGATATCCCCAAGAAAATTACTTGATTCACTATCTTTGTCATAATTTTTTACTGACACAGCAATACTACTCCCTTCTCTATCCTCCAAAACTATTTCATTCATCTTCATTATCTGTTCTTTTAATTTTTTCATTTTCCATTTCATCCTAATTTCTGGGGTTTTATTTTATAATTTTGTTTTATAGCCATATACTTTGAAATCACCAACAGTATCTACATCCAAAACATAAAAACTATTTCCATGTGTTAATATTTCTATATTATCTCTATAACCTCTATTAATATTATCTGCACCTGCATCTATATCTCCTGCTCTATAACTATAAATTTCTGTGGCTCCACTTGTTCTTTTTGTTCTAAGTCTGGGTGCATATGTAGAAGTTCTATCTATATTAAGTTTAGCAAGAATTGCTATGGTATTACTTGGCAATTCTGAAACTGTTACTGTTGTTGTATCTGCAATTGAAGCAGTGTAATCAAGCTCATTATCAGCAGTGAATATATACTCTGCCTGAACTCTTACTGTATTTGAAACCCCATCTTCTGGGAAAGTCACATTCCCAGTAACATTCAAATTACTATCAATCTTAACATTCTTACTTGCATCATTCAACACAACATCATCCCCAGAAGTTGCCCAGATCGTATTGCTCGTCTCAGAATCTTCTGTTGTTTTTTGGCAGTAGATTAAAGCATAAGAAGCTGGACGAGTTTCATTTCCTGTTCTTGGTTCTCCGTGTGTGCCATCTGTTATTGCTGTAATTCTAAAATCTGAGTTTGGAACATCTCCACTACCACTTACCCTATACTCATTTGCTCCTGCTGTTACCCTTTGTTCAAGATATTGTTTGTGAGCATGCCCCTGAAAACTATCATTTTGATATTCTCCAGCTGTTGCATTATATATAGTACCATTTAATACTTCATTTGCTCCAGCACCTCTAACAAAAATTCCCCTCAAGTCAGGAGTATCAGAATTTCCGTCTGCAAGAATCCAACCCACAGGACAAGTTGCAGAATTAAAAGCTATTATTGCTCCAGCAGGAACATTGCCCATGCTCATATCTTTCCAGGTGCTTCCATTATAGTAATTATATCTGTTAGAAGAATCATTAAAACTAATTGCTCCATTTCCTAATGTTAAGTTTCCTGTAACATTCAAACTTCCACCAACATAAGCATCTCCAGTAACATTCAAACTTCCTGTAATATTCAAATCACCAATAACATTTAGCCCTCCAGTAATTGTTATCCAACCATCAACTATATTCTCAATTATTTCTCCTAATGCGAATGTAATTTTTTGTGTGAGAGTTAAGTTTCCTGTTACATTTACATCCCCTTCAATATTTAATCTATCAGTAATTGTCAAATTCTGCTTTGTCACATTCAAAGAAGTTATATTATAGAAATAACCAACTTGTGCATAAATACTTCCATCAATTATGCTCACTCCATCACTCAACCAACCCCCGCTAAAATTTGCATTACCAGCTGTTAAATTCTGCATCTCATAATTTCTTCTCTCATCTAGAAAGTCTGTTACATTTGCCCTAAAGCTATAGGGTGTGGAAGTTAAATTAATCCTTGGAATCATCTCAGTGTCAGTTGCAACTGTAATTCCTAAATAATATTGTTCGTCAAAAGTTAAATCTATGTCATCTAAGAGAACATTGTAAATTCCATTTGAGTCTGTTGTCACAGATTTGCTTGATGTATAAAGAGCGACTCCGCCAGTATGAACATTATAAATTTTAAAATCCATATTATAAGTTCCACTCAACACACTACCCGAGCTATCAGTCAATTTTCCATTCAAGCTTAATGTTTGAGGAATTGCAAGAACTCCTGGAATCAAAATACACACTAAAATAATTACAACAAAATTACCTTTTTTCATTTTTATATTTTAATTTAATTTCTTTTAGATTTTCTATAACAAGACTTTTGACAAATTCAGTTTTTTTAATACCTAAATCATTAGATATTTTTTGGATAATCTTATCCATTTCATTAGATGTAGCTATTTTTATTTCCCCCATTTCTCACTAAAACCTCACTAATTAGTGAGTGATTAGGGGTATTTAAAAGTTTCTAAATTTAGAAAACTATTAAGAAGAAAAAATCGTTAATTATTTAAATAGATTCTTATTACTTTTTGTATGCAATCTGAAATACAATTAAACAATTTAATGAATATTTTAAGAAGAATTGAGGAGAAAGTGGAATCTATTGAAAGAGAAATAATATCTATGCAAAATACTGATGCTGAGTTGTCTCTTTCTGACAAACAATTGGTTGATTTGACAATAACCAAAGTCAAATCAAATAACTTTGCTGATTTAGTTACTTTAGAAGAATTAAGTGAAAAAGCGGGTGTGTAATGTTTTCGGTTCTATTTGAAAAGACTGCTGAAAAATTTATTGAAAAATTAAAAGACAAAACTTTGCTAAAAAGAATTTTAAATAAAATAGATAAATTAAAAGAAAATCCATTTCCAACAGAGGCAATAAAGATTGAAAAATATAAAAAAGATAAAGTATTTAGAGTAAGAGTTGGAGATCACAGGATTTTATATTATATAGAACCAAATAAATCACTCATTGTAATAATTAATATAGATAAAAGACCAAGGATATACTAATATTAAAAGCAGAAGTTTTGTGATAAAAGCATATTTTGTTAAAAACATAATTTAAAATGGAAAACAGAATGAATATATATTATGATGAAAAAGGAGATTTCTTAGAGATAATTTCAGGAGATATTTCCAATTGTTACTTTGAAAATGAAGGTAATGGAATTTTTAAAATAGTTGATAAAGAAACAAAAGAAGTAAAAGGTATTGCTATATTTAGCTTTAAAATTAGAACAAAGAATTTAGAAGATATTAAGATTTCTCTTCCGTTTAAAGTTAATTTTTCTGCATTGAAAATTTAATTTCATAGAAACTGTTAAAGAAGAAAAAGTTTATAGTAAATTATTTAAATGGGAAGGGTTTTGTTGTAACAACTTATTTTAGAAGAAATATAAAATGGAAGTAAAAGAATTTGAAACTTATGATATTTACTATGATCCTGAGGGTGATTTTCTCGAGATCACTTTAGGAATTCCTCCAGAGAAGAGTTATGCAGATGAAATTGAACCAGGCATATTCATAAGCAAAGATGAAGAAACAGATAAAACTTTTGCAGTTGGTATATTAAGTTTTAAAAAGAGATGCCATATTTTAAGCAAAATCTTAAAAAGAATGAATATTGATTTTCCTTTAAATATTACTTGTTCTTAGACATGGTTTTATTCTTACCGTACATATTAGATTAATCACCTATTCTCTGGAGCCTTCAAAGGTCTCCCAAGAGCTTTGTAAATCTCTCGTTCTGTCCTGCTTGCAACTCTCTTTCCTTTTTTAAAAAGTCCATGTTGAGTTAATTTAAATCCCTTCCTCTTAGCAACAACTCTCAATCCAATACCAGAACCCTTCTTACTTGAATAAGCTAATAAAGTTGCCCCCCACTCTTCAGGAATAGTATAATATAAT
The DNA here is from genome assembly GCA_030620045.1 of archaeon. Classification (GTDB taxonomy): domain Archaea; phylum Nanobdellota; class Nanobdellia; order Pacearchaeales; family GW2011-AR1; genus JAUXAD01. Next base: position 6,483 of record JAUXAD010000030.1, on the reverse strand, counting down.
TCAACTTTTGTTCCTTCAATTCTCCAAGTTGATTCATGTTCTCCTCCTTGAACAAATCTGCCTTTCTTTTTCATAAATTCCTCAAGCTTTCCTTTATTCTTTGGAATTAAAACAATATCAATATCAATTGGATTTGGCTCCCCTCTTCTTATACTTCCAACAACTTTAATTCTTTTACAGTAAGGTTTTAAACTTCTAATAAGTTTCTTAGCAAGACCTATTACCTCTTTTCCTTTTGTCATATATTAATAAATAAATCTTGATTTAAAATTATTTCGTTACAATCTCCAACGCATCCCTATGCTTTAATTTATAATCTTTTCCCAAGGCTCTTTTTGTTTTTGCATTTATTGCTTTAATAAAACCCTCTCCAAAATCAGTATGCAAAAAATAAGCAAAATCCAAAGCAGTGCTTCCTTCAGGAAGTAAAAAACAATCTGGAAGAATATTTCCCTTGCTGTCTGAAAGTTTATTTGCTCCTGCAGGAAAAATTGCAATGTATTTTAATAAACCAAAAATAGTCATATTTAAAGTTGACTGAACACCTGTTCCTCCAACAAAATGTTTAATATTTTTTTTAATTTTTTCTAAAGCTTCTTTTTGTTTTTCATTTAACTTTCCAGTTATCTTAAAATCTTTTTCACCAGGAATATATTCAATAAGTTTAGCCTTAGCAGCCTCTCTCAAAGCAAGTTCTGACTCAGCTGAGCATGGAATAATATTCAGATTAGGAAAATCAGCTCTGAGTTTCATATAATTATCAAGCCCATTAGGCAAATCAACTTTATTCGCTGCAATTATCATTGGTTTACTAATCTTCCTAAGATGTGAAGCAAACTTCATTAAATCCTTCTCACTCCAGCTAGTAGGCTTCTCATTAAGATTCAAATTCCTTAAAATAGTTTTAACATGCTCTCTTTTGACTTTCAACCCAGAAAATTGCTTTTCAACAGCTTCAGAAAACTTTGATTTTTCCATTTCTGTCTTTCGAGAAAAAGCTTTCCAAACTTTCATCAATAAATTATAAAACCACTTATTCAACTCATCCTCCAAAAACTTAATGTCTTCTTCAGGATTTCTCCTTTCTCCTTCTGGCAACATTTCTCCCTTTTCATCTGTCATTCCAGAAGCATCTACAATATGGATAAAAGCATCTGCTTGCCTTAGCTCATCTAAAAATTTATTCCCTAAACCTCTTCCCTCTGAAGCTCCTGGAACCAACCCTGCAACATCCATTAATTCAATCGGCACAAATCTTTGATGCTCAATACAAAATCCATGACTCGGGTTGCACTGAGTTTTGAATTCTTTATCAATACATTCAACTTTAACATAACCAACACCATGGTTTGCTTTTATCGTCGTAAAAGGATAAGAAGCAATTTCAACTTCTGCCAAAGTCGCTGCCTTGAAAAAAGTCGATTTACCCACAGATGGTTTGCCAACAAGTCCAACTAACATAATATTAGATTAAGAGAGTTATTTAAAATTATTTCTATTTTCTTTTTAACTTTATTCTTAAGAAATCTCTTGCTTTCTTTTTCTTATTATCAATGATATCACTATCAAAATTGAAATTGCTAAGATTGCAATTATTAAATAAAAAACAAGATTTCCAAAATCAATAGGAACCCTTTCAACGACATCAAAATGTGCACTTGAAGGTGCAACTCCATTAGGATAAACTAACTCAAGACCTACAATATATTGCCCTAAAGGAAGCATACCTGTACCAAAATCCCGCTTAAAATTCATCTGTCTTTCAACAAGAAGAGTCTCACTTTGTGTCAAGTAAATATTACCATCATAATCTTTAATTTCATAATTCAAAGTTACATCAAGCCTGTCTTCATCACCCATAGGAATTAAAGTAACCTGCGTCCTTAACTTGCCCCCTTGAGCAACCTTATAATCTTTATTTAAAACAATAATATTTGAATCAAACAAAAGAAGTTTTGTCTTTATATTTAATGAGACAAGAACTTGTTTGTTTCCAATAATTATTTTGCCCACATAATTCCCCGCCTCTCCAGGAGCTACAAATCTAACATTTAGATTTTTTGTTTCTCCTGGTGCAAGTTGAAGAGAGGTTTCTCCAAGAATGACCATATTATCTAGCCCATATTGAAAAATATAAACAGTTAATGTGCTAGTCTCTAAATTTGTGATTTTAATTATCCTATCAACAGCTGTGTCAATAGCCATAGTCAAACTGATTTCTGTTGGAGTAACATTAATATCCGCTACTGGAGCTCCTCCTCCGTTTCCAGGAGTTACTCCTTCAGCCACACAAATTCCAGCAGTACAAGTATACCCAGATGCACAAGTACTGCAATCCAATGTTCCACCGCAACCATCAGACCAACTATCACAATTATAACCTAAACTAACACAAGTGTCAGGAGTGCATGAAAAAAATCCCTCTATATTCGCACCAGAATTAATTATAATATCATCACTCCCACCAGAATTTAAAGAAATAACATCTGCACTCATAAAAGGGAAAACTAATATAATTAAAATAAAGATTGTAAATTTATTATCCATATAAAATAAAAAGAATAAATATTAATAAAGTTATTGAATTAAAATTTAATTTATCTTTCATCCAAATTTCTGAGGTTTTATTTTATAATCTAAATATCAAACAATTTTATAAGAACTATCGAGTAAAAATTTCACATAATTGTTTTTCAACCTCTTTTATTTTTTCTGATTTTAATTTTCCTAATTTATATTTTATCATTGAAGTTTCTATAGTAAGCAATTTGTTTGGTCTAATCCAACTATCAACATTTAAACTTCCTTTTTGAAAATCTTTTTGTTTTAAATTTATTGCATCAGCATCATTTCTGGACTGGCTTGTAATTTGACAAATAATAATATCAATGCCCTGTAATTTAGCTATAACTAAACAAGGTCTGTTTTTAGAATTACTTAAATCTGAAAATGGAAAAGGTAGAACAACTACATCTCCTTTAGCATAAACTTGATTCATTTTCTAGTTTATGTTAATGAAAATTTCCTATTTACTTTTACAAATCTTTCCATGCTTTTTCATCCTCTTTACTATTCCAATCTCTAGCAAAAACATTTTCACTTACTAAAGCTCTTGATAAACCTTCAGTTATTTGATTTATGGGTCTGAGTTCTATTTTATCCTCGAAAACAATAAGACTTATCTTAGAACCTTCTTTAAATCCTTCTAACCTTCTTATTATTTTTGGGATAGCAATCTGTCCTTTTTCAGTTATTGTTATAGTTTTTATCTCTTTTATTTCCATTTTCCTTTATTTGTAAGATAAGTAAGAATTAATATTATTTAAATATTTCCCTCTTTCATTTTCCATTTCATCCTAATTTCCAGACTTTAATTTTATAATAAACAGGTAATTTTAAATAAATATATGTTCATATAATTAGGTGAAAGATAAAAAATCTGAAAGGGTTGCAATTTATATTGATGGAAGTAATCTTTATCATAGTTTAAGAAGATACAAAATAAAAAGAAAATTTCAAGAGATAATTGAGGTTTTAGGTAAAGGAAAAGACATTGTAAATATTTTTTATTATACTGCCTCTCTTGACAAAGCTTTTGATGAAGAACGATATTTAAAACATCAAAAGTTTTTGGAAAAATTAAAAGAAATTCCTAATTTTAATGTTGTGCTTTGCAATTTGAGAAAAACTACAACTAAGGATGGCTCTATTAAGTTTGCAATAAAAGGCGACGATATCCATTTAGCAAATGATTTAATTAAAGGAGCGTTCAAAGATGAATTTGATGAAGCAATCATTATAAGCGGAGATGAAGATTTTATTCCTGCAATTAAAACTGTTCAAGAATTAAATAAGAAAGTAATTAATGCTTATTTCCCAAAAAGTTCTTCTTATTTATTAAGAAGATGCTGTGATAGTTCAATCAATTTAAGAAAAGAATTAATAAAATAAAAAAGTCCCAATATAGCAAAACCATACGGGACAGTTATTAACATTATAGAAATTTTATTCTATATAAATCTTTCCATTTCATCCTAATTTCCAAATCCTCCATTTTATCTCTATTTAAATTTAATTTTCCTCACATCCTAAATAAACATCAAACGCTTTATATTCTGTGTCTTTTCCTTGTCGCTTTCCCAAAAACACAATTTTAATTATATTGCCTACTTTGTTAATTGGCTCTATCTTTGCGTCAAGAACAGCACTGCCAAAAACATCTACAATAGCATCTTTGGTTTCAAGAACATAAACTTTAGTATCATACTTCCCGCCTTTCTCTTTAATATCTAATATCTTCCCAACTATCTCTTTCTGCTCTTTGTGTTTTAAATTTCCTATTTAAAATGCCATGACTTCTTGTCATTGGCGGATTCCAGCTCCCATTAATTTTTTTGAATTTCATCTAATTTTCCACCTCCTTCATTTTCCATTTCATCCCAATTTCCAGAGTTTTATTTTATAATACCAATCATCTGAGTCAATAACCAAACTTTCTTTCATAATCCTTATGACTATCAAACCAATCAAGAACAATACAAAGAATCTCAATCTCATTAACCCCCACCAAAGAATAAATTAATCTCCACTCTTTGCTTAAACCAAACCAATATACGCTATCAAAACCTTCTTTTAAATATTCTTTAGGAATTTTATCTTTGGCGATTGGCTGACCTGTTTTAAAAGGATTTTGTTTAATTTTTTCTATAAATCTCTCAATCCTTTTTTTCATAATATCTTCTTTGGGCAAGCTATCAAAAGTTTCTTTTAATAACGGAGTTCTGAATTTTATCTTAATTTCTTTCATAATCTACTCCCTCCATTTCCAAATATTTTTTAATAATTTTAGGATTCCAGATATAAACTAAAATATTTTTTTTAGCAATGCCAATCTTATTTATTTCCTCTAAATAATTTAAGATAATATTATAAGTTCCCCAAGTAACCTTTCTTGGCAATTTCTCCCAGAGCTGAGTTTTATTGTAAGTCCCATTATATTTTTTTATTGTTTCTTCAACCATCATAACAGTTTGTAGAGTTGGAGAACTAAATAATTTCTTTGTATCTTGCTTTTTTTGTAACAATTGTGCCATTATATAAAACCTATGAATACATAGGTATATAAATATTATGTTTTAATATTCCTATTGCCCCTGTTTTTATTTTAGTTCTTGTTTCCATTTCATCCTAATTTCAGGGGTTTTATTTTTTTAATAAACAGGTAATTTTAAATAAATATAGGTTCATATAATGAGGTGAAAGATAAAAAATCTGAAAGAGTTGCAATTTTTATAGATGGGAGTAATTTTTATTATAGTACATGGAAGAAGGGTAGAAAAGTAAAATTTAAAAAATTAATTAGAGAACTAGTAGGGGAAAGAGAGCTAATTAATGTGTTTTATTATGTGGCTAATTTAGATATTACTATCGATGAGAAGAAATATTGGCAACATCAAAAATTTCTTAATATACTTCGAGAAATACCTAAATTTAAAGTTGTATTATGCACATTAAGAAAAGTGAAAAAGAAAGATGGAAGTTATGATTTTATCCTTAAAGGAGATGATATACATTTAGCAAGTGATTTAGTGGAAGGGGCTTGCAAAAATCGGTATGACACTGCGATAGTAGTTAGCGGTGATGAAGATTTTGTACCTTCAATTAAAATAGCACAAAGAGAAGGTAAAAAAGTAGAGAATGTTTATTTTAGTGCTAGTTCTTCAAATACTTTAAGAGTTGTATGCGACAAATCCATTTGTTTAGATAAGATTCTTGATAAAATAACTTAGAATTATATTAACAAGTCCCAGTATTGCCCGAAGACCATACTGGGGAACATTAACAATATGTTATAATCTGTATATTATTTAAATCTTTTGTTGTTTCCATTTCATCCCAACTTCCAGACTTTTATTTGACACACTAGTTTTTCACATGACATTTTTGAAATACTCCTGATATAAACTATTTTTTAATACATAAGTATTCCCATGAGATATATATGCTTCCCAAGAATTAAATGATTCCATTAATTTGCCAAAATCAATAACTTCTAAATTGTATTTTTTAATTTTTTTCTTTATTTGTTTTAGAAATCTCTTAACTGTTCTTTTTCTAACTAATCTATGATTATCAAATACCCTATAGCCAAGAAAATCAATCCCTAATGTGGCTGGAAAAATGTATGCTTTTTTTGGGTGCAGTGTTAATCTTATTGAAATAAGAAATAATTTAATTTTTTCTTTGAGTTTATGAAGTCCTTGTTTTGATTCATGCAATATAATAAAATCATCCATATATCTTATATAATATTTTATTCTTAACTCGTATTTTATGAACTCGTCTAATTCATTTAAATAAATATTAGCAAATAACTGTGAGGTAAGATTCCCTATTGGGATTCCTTTTTCTGTGCTGTCTATTATACTATCTAATAACCATAACAGTTTTTTATCTGCTATTTTTTTCCTTATAATTTTTTTT
>JAUXAD010000013.1 GCA_030620045.1 archaeon | reverse complement strand
CCTAATGGTTGGATACTTGCTGATGGAAGTTCTGGGACTCCTGATTTATCTCCTTATGAATATGATACAGGATGGTTGGATAATGATTTGGGAACTGGGACTGCTGCTGATTGGGCTAATGTGCATTTAGGAGATGACCCAACTGACCCAACAGATGATGTAACCCATAATCTTAATGCTCCTTTGAGTGATTTGTTAGTTAAGGTTATAATATCAGAAAATGGGGGAGATGCTGATAGTTTTGAGATACAGGATGTAGGATGGGACAGAGTAGCAGGCGCAAGAGGTGACAGAGGATGGATTGTTTATCAAGTTGATAACGATAATTTAAAAGTTCAAACAGGTCTGCATGGATTAAATTTATTAGATGATGTGGGTGAATTAGTCAATATAGCTGCTCAAGATTGGTATTATAAAATAAAAGTTTCTAAGAAGTTCAGTGGAAATTCCTCTTTAATCTATTGTATGAAAACAACAGAAGATTCTGTGACAAGTAATACACTTTGGGGGGAGAGTGGAGATAACATCTTCATGCAAAATGCAAGTAAGAATTTACAAATTGGTTCTACTCTTGTTATTGCAGAGATTAATGAAACTCCTCAAAATGTTTCTGGCTTTGGAAAATTATATATGAAGAATGGGACTATTGGAAATGATGCTAACACTAAATTATTAATTCATGCAGACGGAGTTGATGGCGCGCAAGTCTTTGTTGATGATAGTGCTAATGGATTTACAGTTGATGATTTTGGGCATGTAAATACAGATGATGGACAGAAAAAGTTTGGGGTTACTTCTGCTTTGTTTGATGGTAATGGAGATTATTTATTTATTGCAGATGACTCTGATTTAGATTTTGGAACAGGAGATTTTACTATTGATTTCTGGGTGAGATTAAATTCTATTCAACAATCAGGGACATCAACGGTTGTAAGAAATATGATGATAGGAAAACCAGGTTATAATGTGGCTGGTGGTTGGATTCTTGCGTATGTGGGAACTGGAGGAGGGACAGATGATAAACTTAAATTTTTTACTGGAACGACGGAGATTGTATCTTCTGATGCAGATGTTTTAACAACAAATCAATGGTATCATATCGCAGTTTCAAGAAGTGGAACAACAGTTTATTTATTCATTGATGGTATTTTGGTTGATACTGGAACAAGTAGCACTAATTTTGCAAATGCTCAAGGTGTAAGAGTTGGACAAGACCCGTCTTATTCTGCATCAGATAGAGATTTAGACGGATGGATGGATGAGATTAGAATAACTAAAGGAAAAGCAAGATGGACTTCAACTTTTACTCCCCCTTCTTCTGCTTATGATAAGGGTGGTTTATTTTTTATGTTTCCAGATGGAACGGAGGTAAATTTAGCATGAAAACAATAAACAAAATAATCTCTGGGGCGTCGGCAATTCTGTTAATATTGGCTATCGTGATGGGAGCAAATCTTCTTGGAAAAGAAAATGTTTATGTTTGTTTAGACAGAGAAATTGCTATGGTCTGCGATAAACTTTCTTCAGCAAACGCCGAAGGCATTCAAACAAGATGCTATTAATGATAAGACATATAAAATCTGCAAAGATGATGGATTCAAATCAAAAAGGGTTTATAGATGATGATTGGCATTATAAAATCAAAGTCTGGAAGTTGGGATGAAATGGGAAATGAAAAAGAAAAAAAGAAAAAATTTAAAAAGAACAGATAATGCATTAGATGAAAATTATGAAGATTCTTTTAATAATTGCTTTGATATTTGTTTTGTTGAAATAGCAAATCCAAGTTTGAAGTGCCTTGATTCATATGTCCACAATGAAATATTTTTGGATAAGCAGAGTGCTACAAAATCTTCATCCTTAGTATGTTCACCAAGCAATTTCTTTGTTTTTGACAATGATTTCTTATACTTATCTAATGAAACAAAAGTTATCTTATCAAATATTAATGAGCATAATATATTGAACTCATTTTCAGAAAGTTTGGATTTTGATAGGATTTCTTTTTTATTATTGAAAAATTCTTGTTTGAGTTTTAATGGGGCTGATAAGTGCAAATTATCATCAAAAATTAGTTCAAGAATTTCACCCTGGGAGATTAATATTCTAAATAGTACATTGGCATCAAGTACTACTTCCATTTATATTAATCCTTCAGACCTTAGTTGTGAATGCATGGATGCTTTAACTTTATTTGATAGTTCCTCTGCATCTCTTTCTGTGAATTTAGATTTAGAAACTATTTCTTTGGCTACTGAAAGTTCTAACTCTCTGACTAAAGATTGCATTAATTTAGCCAGAACTAATTCAAATCTATCTTTAAATTCAGAAGGCACATCAACTTTAACAACAATTTCAGTCATAAGTTATGATAGTGATGGTGATTATTTAAAACTTTCTGATGAAATTGCCAGTTCTACTATAGGTGAACTCTTCCTTAGAAGCAGGAAAATAAACCCCCCAGAAATTAGGATGAAATGAAAAGATTTAAATAATATCAATTGATATTACATTCATGGAATCACTAAAACAAAAAGGACATTATGAAGAAAGAAATATTATAGCAAGATCTCCAACTTTACAAACTGTCTTGATGGTAGAAAAATTTATTGATGAGAATAGTGGAGAATACAAAAAAACAGAGTTATTCAAAAAGCTTCCTAGAAAAGTAATGTGGCAAACTTTTCAGGTTATAATGGAGTATCTTGAAAGTATTGCTAAAATAATATATGATAGAGAAGGTTATGTAGTTTATATCTGGAATCCTAAATTAATGAGAAAAATTAAAGATATGCCAGAGGTTAAATTATGAAGCCCTCTAAAATTGTTTTTATTAATCCAGAACTTGAAAAAGCTTTTGAAGAGTTAGATAAAGATGATCCTGTTAAGAAAGGCATAGTCAAAGTAATAAGTTTTTTGAAAGAAGATGCTTTTATTGGAAGGAGAGTCAAAAAAGAGTTAATGCCTAAAGAGTTGATCCAAAAATATGATATAACTAATCTTTGGATTTGTAATCTTCCTTCTGCTTGGAGGATGCTATACTCTTTATCTCCAGATGAAGAATTGAAAATTGTAGCATTAGTCTTAGATTGGATGAACCATAAGGATTATGAAAGACTTTTCAAATTTTAATATATAAAATAAAACTCCAAAGATTAGGATGAAATGGAAAATGATTAAAAAAATAGAAATTGATATAAGTGGACAAATTCAGCAACTTAATTATGATTCTGCTCTGGGTTTTAGAAGAGACAATGGAATTGTGAAAAGTGTTTATCTGCGAAGTAAAGATAAAAAAGAGATAATTAAAAAATACAAAAATCAAATTACTAATTTAATTGAGAAACTGCATTGCATTATGATTTATTTTTGCATTAAAGATTCTTTGGAGAATGTTAAAGAGATTAAGATTTGCAGAGATGTTAGTTTTAGAAGAATTAGAAATTTACTTCCTTTGCTTTTCAAAAAACAAAATTATCTTAGAAATATTAAAATAATCCAAAGAAAAGGGGATGAAGCAAAATCTGCTGGGCATAATATTGCATTAAAAACTTTTAGAAGAAGAAAGTATGCTGAAATGATAATTAAAAAGGAGATGATAGAAGATGTATTATTTGAATTTAAAAAAAGATAAGAGTGGACATCCAAAGATGCAAACCTCGATTATGCTGTGCTTTAAAGCCAGAGGCATCCACACAGCTCCTCCAAGCAACTCTTACATTAAATTGATGGAATAAAGGATATAAAAACTTTTCGATAAACAAAAAATGAGACCTCAAACACATAAAATAAAACCCCAAAAATTAGGATGAAATGGAAAATGGAAATAATAAGTAAAATAACATCAGAGGAAAAATACAGCAAGTTTTATAAATGCAAAAGCAGTAATAATACTAACATGCTCCCCGGTGATCTATCTGGGTCGCCGGATGAGTCTTTTATTCTTTTGGAGATAGAAAATGAGTGAGACATTAGTTTTTATTGATGCTGGATTTGTATCTAAACTTAGTAAACATTTAGGTGGCGGAAATTATTTAGTTTATAATTTAATTGATTTTGCAAGAGAGTTAGCGGATAAACAAAAATTATTTTGTCGAGAAATATTTTATTATACTGCTCCACCTTTTCAAAGTGAGCCCCTAACGACAAAAGAAGAATCCCTGAAAGAAGGACACGATAAATTTATAAAAAAATTAAGAGAAAAGGGAGTTATTGTTAGACAAGGAAGATGCCAAAGATTAAAAATTGACGGAAAATTTGAATATAAACAAAAGGCAGTAGATGTGCTTCTCACAATGGATTTAACCAATATTCCTATAAAATATTCAAATATTAAAAGAGTCATTCTTGTTGCGACAGATTCTGATTTTGTTCCAGTTATAAAAAATTTAGAAGAGCAAGGAATTAAAACAATCCTTTATACATATTATGAAAAGAAAAGAGACACAAATTTTTCAAGAAGTAATGAATTAATTAAATCTGTGTATAAATATGTCTTACTTGATAAGAAAGATTTTGATAGTGTTCCACTAAATAAAAAATGATTAAAAAAAACAGATAATGAAGATGAATGAAATAGTTTTGGAGGATAGAGAAGGGAGTAGTATTGCTGTGTCAGTAAAAAATTATGACAAAGATAGTTATCTTTTAGCCAGCGATGAACTAATCTCATCAGCTAATTTATCAGCTTGTGGTTGTGTTAATTTAGACCTTGAGATAGCTTGTTTGAATCTAACAATTCTTGAAACTTTATCTTTTAATAAATTGCTCACTAATATAGACACTTCTATATTTGGAATAGCTTTAAATTCAGATTTTAATTCTTCAGGTATTTTAATTCTTAATTCTTCCATAAACGGAGATAGTGACAGTGATTATTTAAAACTTTCTGATGAAATTGCCAGCTCTACTTGAGATGATAGAAAATGAACAAAAAAATATTAATCGGAATGGGAATTTTGATTTTATTAATTATTCCTTTAGTTTATGCTGGAAACTATGGTGCTGGTGCTTATGGTTCAGGAGATTATAATGTCGGTGAAGCTTCTGCAACACCTTCTACAGAAACGCCCTCTGGTGGGGGTGGCAGTTGTGTTTATGATTGGCAATGCACTAATTGGTTTCCATCTGAATGTCCAGAATCAGGAATACAAGAACGTGTATGTGCAAATAAAGGAACATGTTCTGGAACTGCTGGCATGCCAAATCAAACTCAGACTTGTGAATACACAGGACCTACAGAACCTTTATTTGATATCTTTGTCAATATCTTACAGCAAGAGGCATGTGCTGGTGGGAAAATTAAGGCAGAAGTAAATCTCATAAACCTTGGTAAAGCAGAAGTGCTTGATGCATTTATGACTTATTGGGTAATTAATGAAAACAACACACTAATTTCTGAATTAAAAGATACTCGAAGAATTAAAGATAAAGAAACTTTCAATATAGAAATGAAAATTCCCAAATCAGCATCTGAAGGAACCTATCGCCTGTATGCCCAAATTGATTATGAGAACAAAACAGCAGTAGCAGGAGAATCTTTTGAAGTAGTTGGCGGGGCATATTGTGAAATTTATCCTAGTATTACAGAATATGGTTATTTTATTTTAATTGCAATTATGTTTGTTATTATAATCATTTTAATTGTCTTAGTTATTAAAAGAAAATTCAAGGGAAAGAAAAAGGAGGATAAGGCAATAAATATACCAAAAGTTAAAAAGGAAAAGAAAAAAGAATTAGCTAAAAAATTAGCACTTGAATATATAGGAAAAAGTATTTTAGAGGGTAAATAAAAAGAAATTCATAATTACTTAAACAAAGAATTTCATAATTATGGATATCAAGAAGCCGAGAACTCCTAATATTAAAATTCCAAGAGCAGAAACTTTTGCTATTTGCTCAAATTCTTTTCTTGATGGTTTTTTTAATGCAGACCATACTCTTTTGCACTTAACGACAAATGATTTTGTTGAAGATAATACTTTCTTTATCATATTTTAATTAGAAAAAATTAGTTTAAAAATTTATTCAAAAAACTCAATCCCAAGCTCTTCTTCAATTTCTTTGTGCTTTATGCTGTCTAGAGTATCTCCTTGTCCAAGAATTTGAGAACTTTTAACACCTGTGACTATGAGTAAAACCCTAATAGATTTTTCCATGTCTTCTGAGAGTTGAGCTCCCCAGATTAATTTTGCATCAGGGCTTAACTTATTCCCAATTGTTTCTATAATTGATTTGCATTCATCTAAACTCATATCTGGGCCTCCAATTATATTCGCCAAAGCGCCGGTTGCATTTGAAATATCGACGTCTAAAAGGGGATTTTGGATTGCCTTTTCTACAGCTTCTATAGCTCTTTGAGCACTATCTGATTCACCCATGCCTATTAATGAAACACCTCCATTAACCATTATTGTTTTTATATCTGCAAAGTCTAAGTTTACTAAACCAGAGGTAGTTACAAGTTCTGTTGTTCCTTTAACTGCGTTTGTTAATATTTCGTCAGAAATCTTAAATGCTGTATGCAAAGGCAGTTCAGGAGCTAATTCAAGAAGTTTATCATTTGGTATAACAATTAAAGTATCAACAACTGATTCCATTCTTTCTAAACCATCCATAGCATTTTCTATTCTTTTTCTTCCTTCAATTGTAAAAGGTAAGGTCACAACGCCAATTGTCAAAGCGCCTTGTTTTTTTGCTAACGCTGCAATGACTGGAGCAGCTCCTGTACCTGTTCCTCCCCCTAAACCACAAGTAATGAAAATCATGTCGCTTCCTGCAATCTTTTTCTTTATTTCAGATTCAGATTCTTTTGCTGCTTCTTCTCCTACTTTAGGATTGCTTCCTGAACCCAATCCCTGAGTTAGCTCTCTGCCAATTAGAATTTTTTGGTCTGCATTAGCATATAATAAATCTTGAGCATCTGTATTTATGGCAATAAGTTCTCCGCCTCGGATTCCAATCTCTTTCATTCTGCTTAAAGAATTTCCTCCACCACCACCAACACCGATCACCTTAATCTTAGCTGATTGTTTTTTCAATAGTTCTGCTAATTCCTGGTCAATTTCTCTTAGTTCAGGAGATAAATCAGATGTAATTTCTGAGGGAGGATTGTCTTCACTTTTTTGACCATAAATATCTTCCATATGTAAAATATGAAATTGCTATTTATAAGAATTATTGTGATTTTTTGAAGGTTTAGAGTATGTCTGATTATTTTTCTTTTCCTCAACCTCTTTAATCTCTAAATCTAATCCTAAAATTTCTTTGAATTTATCCTTGAATAAACTTAAGAATTGAGAGAATTGTTTGTCTGTATAAATTATAAGTTTTTTGTCTTTTATTTCAAACTTAAAATCCTTTTTTGTAAAAAATTCAATTAATGCTTTTATCTTTTCATTTGTATCTTCTATTTTTTTCAAAATTTTTATACCATAAACAACTGTTTTTCCTGCCAATGGATTGTTAAAATCAACCATGACTCTTCCTCCAGAAACAGTAAGTATCTTTGCAATCCTTCCATCAAAATTAAACATAGCTCCTGTAACTGGATTTACTTTCTGTTCATTAAAAACTCTCATAGGAATCATTTGCACAAGTTTAGAGTCTCTGTTTCCAAAAGCTTTTTCTGGCTGAAGTTCAATTTTATATTCTCCAACATCTTTGCCAATCAAAAAATCATCTATTCCTTTAAGAAACATGGCTTCACCTAAACAAAAGATGAATGGTTTTGCTTCTGCTTTTGGATTTAGTTTTTTTAAATCCTTTTTAATATTTGAATCAAAAACTTCTCCATCCTTAACTTTTCCAGTAAATTCAATTTCGATAAAATCTTTTCTGCTTAATGTCATTTAATTTCTTTAGTGAAAACGTTTATAAATTTATTTCTTTTGGATAAATCATGGTTTTAAAAATAATCAATGCTACAGAAGCAAGAGTTGGTACAAATATTCTAATCGAGGGGAAACCCCATACTGTTAAGAAAATTGATATAAGTAGAACAGGGAAGCACGGACATGCAAAGTGTAGAATAGAAGCTGTGGGAATAATCACTGGACAAAAAAAAGTTTTTGTAATCCCCGGACATGATAAATTTGAAATTCCTTTAGTTAATAAGAGAAAGGGTCAGGTGCTTTCAGTTGGTGAGAAAGTTAGTATCATGGATTTAGAAAATTTTGAAACTATTGAAATTGCCTGTCCAGAAGAAATAAAAAGAGAACTTGAAGCAAATTGTAATGTAGAATATTGGGATATAGAAGGTAAAAAAATAATAAGGAGGAAATTGTGAGATGGCGAAAATACAGGAGGCATCAAATAGACTTTATAAGAATGTTTTTGTTTGTAAAAAATGTCAGAGCAAAATTAGAGCAGAACCTCAAAAAATTTTAAAAGGTAAGGTCAAATGCAGAAAATGTAAGAAAAGTGCGTTTCGTCCTTTGAAGAAAAGCAGGTGATGGGAATGAATTTTATTATTTTGGACATAGGTTTATTGATTTTATTTGTAATATTTATCTCTATTTTTCTTTATAGAAGAAAAAAGAATCTTAAAAAAGAAGGGCTTTTACTTTTATATAAAACTAGCTGGGGAATAAAATTAATTAATCACGTCGGGAATAAATATAAAAAACTCTTGAAAGTTTTTAGTTATGTTTCTATTGGATTGGGATATTGTTTAATGGCTGGTATGCTTTACTTGTTTGGAAAAATTGTTTGGATTTATATTTTTAATCAAGATATTGTTAGAGCAATTAAAGTCCCACCTATAATGCCTTTAGTTCCTTATCTCCCACAGATTTTTAAATTAGATTTTCTCCCTCCTTTTTATTTTATATATTGGATAATTATTATTGCTATAATCGCTGTGGTCCATGAATTTGCTCATGGAATTTTTGCAGCATACAATAAAGTAAAAATAAAAAAAACAGGGTTTGGATTTTTTCCTTTTTTCTTACCAATATTTTTAGCAGCATTTGTTGAACTTGATGAAAAAAGAATGGCTAAAAAAAGCAAGTTTAAACAGATGGCAATTCTTTCTGCAGGAACATTTGCAAATATCTTAACCGCAATTTTCTTTTTTGGAGTAATGTGGCTCTTCTTTTCTCTTGCATTCGTTCCTTCAGGAGTTACATTTGATATTAATGGAATTGAAGTTTATACTTATTCTGTTGTTGGAATTGCAAGTATTTCCTTAATAAATGGGATTCCTTTAGAAAATGCGACTCATGAAGACTTATTTAATTCAATTAGTGAAGACGGACTTAATGAAATTACAGCAGGAGGTAAAAAGTTTTTTCTTACAAAAGAATTTTTGGAGAGGCAACAAAATGGTGAAGAGTATGTTTTATTGTATGATGATGCTCCTGCAATAAATGCCGGGTTAACTGGCGCAATAATTGAAATTAATGATGTAAAAATAAATAGTATAGAAAGTTTAAGTGAAGAGTTATTAGAATATTCTCCTGGCGAAGAAGTTATAATTACTACAATTGTTGATGATGAGGAAAAAGAATATGAAATTGTTCTTGGAGAAAATCCTCAAAATGAAAGTTTGCCCTGGCTTGGAATTGGATTTATAAATCAAAAAGGTAGCGGAATAATAGGCAATATTGTTAATGTGTTGTCTTCGTTCAAGGAACCAAATGTGTTTTACAAACCAAAATTTGAAGCAAGCTTATTTATCTATAACTTATTATGGTGGCTTGCTTTGATTAGTCTTAGTGTTGCACTGATTAATATGCTTCCAGTAGGAATTTTTGATGGTGGAAGATTCTTTTATTTGACTGTTCTAAGTATAACAAAAAGTGAGAAAATAGCTAAAAGAGCCTTTTCTTTCATGACGTATTTTTTCTTGTTCTTACTTTTATTGCTTATGGTTTTTTGGGCTTTTAGTTTTTGGGGATAAGGTTTAAAACATAATTCTTATTTCTTTTTTTTATGATACCTGAAAAAGTAAAAAAAGTTTTGAAGAAACAACATTATGAAATTGTTGGGAAGCATTCTGCTGTGCAAATTTGTAGATGGACAAAAAAATCAATGCGAGATGAAGGAATTTGTTACAAGGAAAAATTTTACGGAATCAAATCTCATCTTTGTTGTCAGATGACTCCTGCGGTTATGTGGTGCCCGAATAAATGTTTACATTGCTGGAGAGCTGTTGAATTAACAATAGGAGATAAATTAGGAAAAGGGATTGATTCTCCTAAGGAAATAATTGATGGATGTATTAAAGCTCAAAGAAAGTTATTAATTGGGTTTAAGAAATCAACGCAAAAGACAAATTTGAGTCGAGCAGATATGGGAAAATGGGAAGAAGCGCAAGAGCCTATGCAATTTGCCATTTCTCTTTCAGGAGAACCATTTATTTATGATAGAATTGGTGAATTGATTGAAGAATTGAGGAGAAGGGGGAAAACAAGTTTTCTTGTAACTAACGGACTTTATCCAGAAAAGATTAAAGAGTTGGCGGAGAAAAAACAATTGCCGACTCAGCTTTATGTTTCTGTTAATACTCCAAATAAAAAACTTTATGAGAAGTTTCATAGAAGTTCTATGAAGAACGCTTGGGAAAAATTAAATGAAACTTTAGAAATTATGTCTAAATTAAAATGCAGAACTGTTTTTAGAATTAATCTTGTTAAAGATTTGAATATGATTGGGATTGAAGAATATGCTGAGTTGATTAAAAAAGCAAATCCAACTTTTGTAGAAGTTAAGGGGTTTATGTCTGTGGGATTTGCTCGGCAAAGAATTGCTTATGAAAAAATGCCGCGGCATAATGAAATTGTAGAGTTTTCAAAAAAGCTTGCAAAAGAAACTGGACTAAAAATTCTTGATGAGAAAAAAGAATCAAGAGTTGTTTTGTTGGGGAAGAATAAAGAGGAGATGAAGATTAATGGGGTTTAATTCGATAAATTTTAATAATAAGAAAAACTATTCTATTTATGGAAAAGAGGAAAATAAAACAAATTTTCTTTTTAATTTTATTATTGTATTTGTTTATCTTATCACTTATATTTATAAAAGAAAGTGCTCCTGCAATCGCCCAAGAAATTTTTCAACTCCAAAAACAGATTAATCCGTTAAATGCATTTGGAATCGGCTGGCTTATTACATTGATTTTGCAATCAAGTGGAGCAGCGACTTCATTTTTAATGGCGTTAAATTCTGCAGGATTATTTGAATCATCTCTTTTTATTTATATGATTTTAGGAACAAGAATTGGGACAAGTATTACTTTAATGATTGCATCTTTTTTTATATTTGCGCGAAAAAGAAGGGATTTTAGACATGGTTTTGAAATTGCACTTGCTAACTTGATTTATGCATTCCCAATAGCTGTTCTCATGTTCTTTTTAGAATATAATTTTTCTCTTTTTTCAAAGTTAGGAGAATATTCTACACTTATACCGTATGCAAAATTTTCAGTAATAGAATTCATAACCCGTCCTGTCTTAAATCTTTTTTCAATTTTTCCGGAATTATTTATCCTTATTATTGGATTTTTGTTATTATTTATTAGTTTGACTACCTTGCCAAAAACTTTAATCTCTTTATGGGATAAAAAAACTATAATGAAAAAATTAAATAAATATATGGGCAAAAAATATGGTGCATTTTTAATTGGATTTGCATTGACTGCTTGTTTGCTTTCTACAACAATTACATTAACATTACTTGTCCCTTTAATCATTTTACGATTAATAAATCTTAAAAGAGTTATCCCTTATATTATAGGAGCAAATCTTGGAGGGGTGGTTGATGTTCTTATCGGTTCTATAGTTATTGGAAAAACTGCATTTCCTGCATTATTTGTTTATGTTATGTTTAGTGTAATTGGATTAGTATGGCTGTTCAATACAAATCTAATCTTTAACCTGACAAAATATGTATCAAAAAAAGTTATAAAAGTATCAAAAAAGAAAGCTTTATTATTTTTAATTTTATTTATTCTTATTGCTTTCTTTCTTTTGGTTATTTAATCTTTATAGTTTACTATGTTAATTTAATCCTCTGCTTTTTCTTTTAACCACCTAAGATATTCTAATCTTGGATTAGGACAACTTTGACATTGTGTCTTAATTATTTTTATTGTAAATTCTATAAAATTTGGGGTAAATTTTGAAGATTCTTCTAATTCTTTAATCCTCTGATAATATTTACATCCAGATTCTTCGCAGAAATCTTTATATCCTATTTGCATTTTATGCCTTTTCTTCTTCTTTTTCTAAACTCTTTAAAATATCTTCTTCATTTTTATCAGAGTCTATCTGGAATGTTCTTGTTTTGAGAGAATCAAATTTTTCTCCTCTTTTAGCAAAATAATGGGAATAATATTGTTCCTCATAACCCTCTAATATTCCTTCTCTTGATTCACCATCTAAAAGCCTCAACCAAACCTCATCTTGGACGTCTTCTCTCTTTAAGATTGTCCTTTCAGATTCTTGATCAATCTCATGAAATGCTTCTCCAGAAAATTCATCTGGATTTTTAGTTGGATATAATGCAAGGACAAGCCCTTCCATAGGATCTACCCTTGCTACCCTAAGAACCTTTCCTTCCTGAAAATATCTCATATATCGAATAGCTAGAGGATTAAATTCTGTTCTCATAAATCAATAACTCCTTCTTTTGTTAAAGCTGCAAATCTTATTCCGACTGGCAAATTGATTAATGCAGAAATTAAAGCCATGTGTTGTTTTCCATCACCAGAAGCAATACTTAAAGCAACTTCTGTTCCTGCAAATTTCCCTTTAAGTTTTGTTGAGAATTCTTCTTTCAAATCTTTTAATTTTTTATCCAAATCAACTTTAATAAATTCAAATTCTTCTTCATGTTTAAAATCCTTTGCAAAGTCATCACCAATAATAATTATTTTTTCCCATTCACCGTGCTTCATTAGCCCAGAGACTTGTGCCCAGGATCCTTTTCCTGTTGATAATAAAGCTATTAGTTCCATGTGAAAGAAAAAGAAGATTTGTTTTTAAGGATTATTGTGGTGAATTCTAAATGAATTTCTAATCTCTTCAACAATAGGATCTTCTTCAACATCTTCATCAAATTGCTCGAAATAATCTCTGCCACCCTCGAGATACCAATCAATTGTTGCTTCTACTTCACCTTCATGGTGGTAGTAACCGCCAATATGTTCATGATCAAAGAAAACTGCCTCACTTCGAGATTCAATTAACGATGGACAACCACTACATTTTATTGATTTTAATAAACTTACTCTATAAACTGGAGCATCTTCTGAAAGTGTCATGAAAAAAATAAATTAGGCCGATTTATAAGGATTATTGTAATGGTAAAGTATCTAAATCTATTTATAAGAAATCATATTAAGATTTTTATGGATAATGAGACAGAAATTTATGATATAGAAGGATATTATATCCAGGACGGTAGAAGGGGAGAACAGAAAGGTACAATTTCTTTATATGGGGATGTAAAAATAATTGGAGAAATAAGAGATAGAGATGATTCTTTAGGATTGAATCTGCCAAAAGTATGTTTAGGTTCCTGTGAATCTGGAGAAATTGATCTTTTGAAGATTTCAATAGAAGATGAAAGATTTTGTCCAGTAGCTTGGGTGCTATCTAAATCAGGGGAAATTGATGAAGGATTGGAAGGAATATACAGTGGAAGATATATTCTCCTTCAAGGGCTTGAAGGCCTAACCCTTCATTTTGGTGTGAAAAATAATCTAAGAATCCTCAAAGATTTTAATATTGATGAATTAAAAGAATATTTTGATAAAGTTAAAGGGTATATAACTGATCAGGGAGAAACTGGTGAGTTTTCTTTTTTAAAGAGATAATTAAATTTATAAACCCAAACTAGTTCAGAATTTTACCGATTGAACCATATCGTTGACATATATTTTCTATGATGTTGGCGCATAAGATGGGAGGTATTGAACAAATGGAACTTAAAGAACAATTACAAAAAGCATTAGTTGAATTAAGAAAGGGAAAAGAAAGAAAGTTTGACCAGTCAGTAGACTTAATTATAAATCTTCAAAAATTTGACTCTGCAAAAAATGCAATAAATTTATTTATATCTGTCCCTTATAAAATTAAAGAAAAAAGAATAGCAGGATTTTTAGAGTCAAAGAATAAAAATATTGAAACAATAACAAAAGATGAATTCAAAAAATATTCTGATAAGAAAGAGTTAAAGAAATTAATAAAAAGATTTGATTTTTTTGTGGCTCAAGCAAGTTTAATGCCGAAGGTGGCTACATCTTTTGGCAGGGTTTTAGGACCTGCTGGAAAAATGCCTTCCCCTCAGTTAGGAATTATTTTTAATACCGACGATAAAACAATAAAAGAATTAAAAGAAAAAATAAACAATAGTGTGAGAATAAAGACAAAAGAGGCGAGCATAAAACTATCTATTGGGAAGCAAAGTATGAAAGATGAAGAACTTATTGAAAACATTCTTACTATTTATAATGCTATTCTAAAAGCTATTCCAAAAGAAAAAGAAAATATAAAAAATGTAGAAATAAAATTCACTATGACTAAACCTCAAAAAATAAAAATACGATGAGTCCAGACAAATCAACCCATGTCTCTGAAGCAAAGAAGAATACAGTTAGAGAACTCTCTGAATTAATAAAGAATAAAAAAACAATTTTGATTGCATCTATAAAAAGCATTCCTGCTTCACAATTTCAAGAGATTGGAAAAAAATTAAGGGGTAAAGCAATAATTAAAGTTCCTAAAAAAAATTTGATATTTAGAGTATTGGACTCTTCAGGAAATGATGTGATTAAAAAACTTAAGGAACAGATTAAAGACAGTGTAGCAATCTTATTTTCAGATTTGGATTGTTTTGAGCTCGCATCTGAACTTATTAATAATAAAAGTCCTGCTAAAGCAAAGGCTGGGCAAGAAGCGCCTGAAGATATTGAGGTTTCAGCTGGTCCTACTGATTTAGTTCCTGGACCTGCGATAAGTGAATTAGGAGCATTAGGAATCCAGATTCAAATAGAAAAAGGAAAAATCAAGATTAAGGAATCAAAAATAATTGTTAAGAAAGGGGAGAAAATTTCTGCAGATGCAGCAGGGATTATGAATAAATTAGATATAAAACCATTTTCAATTGGCTTTGTTCCTTTATCTGCGTTTGATGCTCAAGAAGGAAAATTATATTTAGATATTAAAGTTGATAAAGAAGAAACATTAGAAGAATTAAAAGCAGGTTTTGGGAAAGCGTTGCCTTTTGCTGTGGAAATTGGTTATGTCTCTAAGGATACAATAGGATTTTTAATTAGTAAGGCGGGGATGCATGGGAAGGCTTTGGGAAAATTTGTTGGGGCTGAAGAGCAAAAAGGAGAAGAAACAATTGCTGCTGACGCAGATAATAAGGATGTTAATAATGAAGAGAAAACTAATGAACAGAATTCGCAAAATAGTGAATTAACTAATTCAGAAAATCCTGAGCCGCAAGGCGAAGCAAATACTCAATCAGAAAATAAATCTGAGGGGGAACAACAATAAAATGGAAAACATATACGCAGCACTTTTACTGCATAAGGCAGGAAAGGAAGTTAATGAAGAGAATTTGAAAAGTGTTGTTGTAGCTTCTGGTGCGCAGGTGGATGAATCTCAAATCAAATCCCTTGTTGCCAGTTTAAAGGGCGTTGACATAGATAAGGAATTGGAAAGTGCTAGTTTAGTTTCTGCTGCTCCTGTTAGTGGGGCTGGAGAAGTTAAGGAAGAGAAAAAACCTGAAGCGCCAAAAGAAGAAAAGAAAGAAGCTGCAGCAGAAGGCTTGTCTGCTTTATTCGGTTAAATTTATTTAATAGCAGGCAGGTCTTAACTTTTCTAGTTGATACTGGAGTATAATAATTTTTATAAAGGGAAATTAATTGCATAAAAAATGACATACATTATAGAAGCTATGTATAATAAATCTGCAGACCATGAAGAAATAATAAATGAAATTAATTCTTACAAGCCCACTTCTATTGGTTGCCCCCTGGGGTTGAAGAATTTGGATAGGGGCGTTCATGCAATATTTGAGCAAAGGAGACCCGTTATTAAACTTATGAAAAGTCTTGATGATAAATGTCAGATAACAATTAGGAATCATCTGCCTAAATCTTTATAAGTTAATTATCTAATAATTGAATATGAAAACTATAATTGAACAAAAAACATACGGAATAAGTGAGATAGATGAATCTGGTTTAATTCCAGAAGGAGTTCCAAGTGTCAGGGTTGATTATAATCCAGAAGGAAAACCAGAACATGTTCAGTTTTATCCAAGACTTAAATCCCCTGGATACGATGGAATGGATAGAGAAGAACGTATAAACGCCCTGTCTAAATATGCTGATGAAATTGAAGAAGATAATAAAAAGCTAAACCCCCCTAGAACACAAGAAGAAAGGGAGAGAATTGCTAATCTTTTAGAATCATCACTTCAGAATTCTCAATAATCTTTATAATATTAGATAGATTTTTCTTATTCTATGACATGGAGTTTATATCAAGATAATAAATTTCTAGAACCATTAAAGTTTTCTAATGGAAAGACTCAGGAAGATGTTGTTAAAGAAGTTTTAGATGCAGTTGAAGAAGGGCATAAAATTATTTTTATTCATGGAATTTGTGGAACTGGGAAAAGTGCTATAGCTCTGAATATAGCAAAGAAACTTGGGAAAGCATCTGTTATTGTTCCTGGAAAAAACCTTCAAAGTCAGTATAAAAGAGATTATGAAAAAAATAAATATCTTTTGAAAAAAACAAAACTCCAGGACATTGATTCTTCAAAATTTCCACAATTAAAAGAATTAGCAGAGAGGAAAGAGAAATTGAAGATTAGTATTATAACTGGGAGGAAGAATCATAAATGCAGGTTTTTAGAAGACAATCAAAATGCGATTCCGAGAATTAAGAAAGAAGTAAATGCTAAATTGCATGATATTTTTTCAGGGAAAAGAGAGGATGTTGAGGAAATAATTGGAAGTGATATCTCTGCAGACAATCATAATATTCCCTGCAAAATAGAGATTAAAGAAAGGAATTGGAAAAGAATTAAAGAATATTTGAAGAAGAATGAAAACGTTAGTCTTAAAAATTTCTCAGAAATAAAAGATGTGAAAAGAGTTTCTATTGCAGGTGTATGCCCTTACTGGAGTCCTGTATTGCCTGAGAAATATGAATTAAAACAATTTGAAAATGCAAAAAAAAGAAAATATACGGGATTAAATGATACAAATTTTGTTTTCTACCACCGGGAACCAGGATGTAAATTTTATGAACAATTTAATTCATATATTGATTCTGATGTGCTTGTGTTTAATTCTTTAAAATATAAATTAGAATCTGCTCTTGGCAGAAAACCCTTGACAGAGGTTGAAATAATTGATGAATGTGATGAATTTTTAGACAGTTTTGCAAATCAGAGAAGTATAAATATTGATAGACTGCAAAATTCATTGATTAGTGTTATTAGTTTTGATGAAGGAGTTGAGAGAATTGTAAGAGAGATTAGTGAAATAATAAAACAGATAAAAAGAAATGAGAGAATTGGTGATGCAATTGCTTCAGAAGTTATAATTCCTTTGAAAGAAACAGGGGTTTATGATTTGCTGAAAATTTTTTTAGATTCTCCAGAATTCCTCGATGAAATTGATGAGGAGAGCTACTTATTTGAAGTAGAAGAAACTGCAAGAATGTTTGATGGTTTTTTTGATGAAAGTTATTTAACAGTCGGTAAAAGAGAGAATAATCTAGTAATGAGTATTGTTACAACAAACCTTGCAAAAAAGTTTAAGGAGATGGTTGATAAAAATAAAATCCTGGTTTTGATGTCTGGGACTCTTCATTCAAAGAATGTGTTGGGGAGTGTTTTTGGTTTAGATGATTTCAAAATAATCGAGGCAGAGACAGAACACCAAGGAAGAATTAAAGTCCAGAGAACAGGAATGGAAATGGATTGCAAGTATTCGAATTTAAATGGTAGGTTTTCTCGGGAAAAATATTTGAAAGCATTGAGCAAATGTGTTGAGGTTTCAAAAAAACCTGTTTTAGTTCATGTGAATGCGTTTTTAGATTTGCCAGATAAGCAAGAACTTGAAGAGTTTGATATTGACAATCTGATTAGCAGAGAAAAGTTGAGAGAATCTCAGGATGAAGACAAGACAGGCATATTGGTTGAGCGGTTTAAGAAAGGGCAGAGCAATGTTCTTTTTACAACTCGATGTGGTCGTGGAATTGATTTTCCAGGAGAGCAATGCAATAGTATTATTTTTACAAAATATCCTAACCCAAATATACAGAATGCTTTTTGGAAGATTTTGCATAAAACAAAACCTCAGTATTACTGGGATTTTTATAAAGACAAAGCAAGGAGAGAATTGTGGCAGAAAGTTTACAGAGGATTAAGATTTAAAGAAGACCATATTTATTTGTTAAGCCCTGATGTGAGGGTGTTGGCGAGCTTCTTGGACAGTGACTATTCTAAATAATCAATAACAGCTTTTCAAGGAGCGAGTTGGGTTTTGAAGGAGTATGAACGCCCCCGCTAAGAGGGTGTATGGAATTTTAGATAAGTTTAGAATTTGGCTATTTTCTAAAGATTTATAAGGGGGAGAAAAGATTATTTTTTCATGTCACTTGATGATCAATTTAACAGAGAGAATGGAACTTTCATAGGCAGGATAGATAATGGAGTATACAAGTTAATAAAGAGAATTGGGAATTTTTATCAAGATAAAACACACAAGTCTGTTGATTCTCTTAAAAGATCTTCTTATGGGGTTGCAGGGGTTTCATTAGGTTCGTATTGTGCTCTTGAGCCAAGTATTATTATGGTCCTCCCATCATTAGCTTGTGTAAGTAATGCTATTACAAATGGAAGATTCTCTCCGAAAAGTAGTCTTGAAGGAGAGATTCAATCAGAAGCATCCTTTCTTCCAAAAAATTTTGTGAAGTATACGGATCTAATTTTTTTAGGTTTGGGGTCTACAACCCTCCTTTATAATGGAATTAAAATAATTAATGGAATGGCTTCTGGAAGTTCGCAAGAGATGAGCCGAGGGATTATTAGGGCTCAATATAGTATTGGAACTATCTTATGGGGGTTTGGAAACTATTTAAACAAAATGAGTTTTGGTGATCCTCCTCCAAAACCAAAAAAAGAACCTCTCTTAGAAAGATTAAAGGAAAAAATAAGATTCTCTCTTCCTCAACCTTCTCCAGTTCCTTCGCCTTTGTAGATTTATATTCTATTACGCCCATGCCGAGCATTTATATTTTTAAAACGCCACCCTAACTCCCAAGCTCACTCGCACCAAGGGCGATTTGGAAGACTCGTGAACTTGCTCGGAATCGAAGTTTGATGTCGGTGAGAATAATATGGGGCTAAAGCCCCATGTAACGCCCCCACTACTCAGCCATTGAAAAGTCGATATTAATTTTCAAATTTGTCGCTTTCCAATAACTTCGCCCGAATAAGAACGTGGAAGAAAAATAATTTTTAATTTAACCAATTAGATTTGATGAGAAGAAAAAGGGATTTTACAATCCCTTATACGCCCCCACCCCGAATCGAACGGGGATGCCCCGAAGGGCCCGGTTCTCAAGACCGGTGCGATACCATTACGCGATGGAGGCATAGTTTTTCGAATTAACAAGAGAATTTAAAGCTTACTATAATCCCAGAATTCTTTTCCACCAAGATCTTTTTAGAATTATAGGGTTATCATTTTCATCAACAATTTCATATTTTATCTTTGGTTTTTCTTTTAGTACTGGTGCTTTTTCAGCAAGTTCCTTGTGCACTTGTTCAATTGCATTATCAACTATTGCCCTGGAATATCCCTGCTTGACCAATGCCCATTTAAGTGATTCGAAAGTGTAACCTTTTACTAGATTTCTTTTAAAATAATCCACAAGATTCTTTCTATAACCAATTTCTGCCATAAATCAAATAGAAAAAAAGAGTTTAAAAAGTTAGTTGCAAATTATTTTATTTTTATCGGCTTTTTATTATTATAAAATTTAACTGCTCGTCTAATTCTTGGTTTTGATTCTGAATAAATTGTCAAAATTTTTTCGCTTTTTTTTATTTTGTCTCCCACATTAAAATAAATATAAAGCCCAGCAAATTTGTCTGCAGGACAGCCAGCAACCCTAGCTAAAGAATTTATCTTTTTATTGTCTACTTCAAAAATCTTTCCTGACTTTTTTGACAAAATGTCTTTTTTGAATTTCGCCTGTTTAATTTTTTTCATATCTCCTCCCTGAGCTTTGATGATTTGTTTAAATTTTTCAAATGCTTTTCCTGAATGAAGAATTTCCCTCGC
>JAUXAD010000021.1 GCA_030620045.1 archaeon | reverse complement strand
GTATAACAAACATCTGTATGCCCAACCTCTCTTTTTATATCAATATCTACATCACAATTTTCAAGATAATCTTTTATCTTAACAAGAGCCTGTTTATACCCAAATAACTTTTTGGGGTTCTTGCTAATATTTGTGGTTGCTGATGCATAATTATCATAAATCTGGTGATTATATATTATCTCGTTTAAAAAAAATATTTTATCAATGTAATTTAAATAATCAAAATTAAAAGTAACATCTTCAAATGTACGCAAATCAGGATCAAAATAAATATTGTTCTTTTTTATAATTGATGATTTAAATAACTTCCCCCAAGAATGTACAAATAGTGGAAATCTATTTGGTTTTTTCAAATATCTTCTAACATAATCTATAATATCTTGTTTCATTAATAATTTACTGTTTGAAAAAACACGATCATGCCCAGAACTAGAAACACTCTCTCCAATTTTTTTAAAATCTCCTACAATCATGTTTGCTTTGTATTTCTCATACTCTTTCATTAACAAATCTATTGCATTATCCTCAATAAAATCATCTGCATCGAGAAAAAATAGAAATTCTCCTTTTGAATCTTCCATAGCTTTATTTCTTGCAGCAGAAGGACCTTTGTTTTGTGCATGTTGTATCACCCTAATCCTACTATCTCTAAGTGCATATGTATCACACATTTTACCACTATTGTCAGTTGACCCATCATTGATGAGTATTATCTCAAGATTCCTATAATTTTGATTAACAATACTTCCAACACAACGATCAAGATATTTTTCAGCATTGTATACAGGAATTATGGTGCTTACCAAACCATCAACAAAATTATTTTTTTCCATTTTTAAAATTTCTCTAATCCAAAATCCCTTAATATGGTTACCTCCATACCATTAACTTTATCTTCTAATCTATCTTGATACTTTTGTCTTATAATCCTTGCTACTTCATCAGAATAACTAGCCGCCATGACAATAATCGCATCAACAGGATTGGTATCAAGTCTTTCAGAAGATACTATAGGAATATGTGTGGCTGGTGTAAATTTACCCTGTTTAAATGGAGCTGAATCAACAACATATTTTATTTTATCAGACAATCCGATTAAAGAAATAACTGCAAGTGCCTGATGCCCAGCACCCCATATAGCTACGCCATTATTCTTAAAGCTATTAATATACTCTTCTACTTCATTTTTAAGTTTTAGTTGATGCCTATAAAATTGTGATATGTCTAACTTTTTTCTTTTTTTAACAATAGCAGAAATAATATAATCATGCCATATTTCCTTACAACTAACAATCTCAAAACCATTTTGCCTTAATGTCGAACTTAGCGTTTCTTTTGTAAAATAAAATAAATGATCGCCTGTAAATTCAGAAAAAAGATTTTTTTTAAAAATCATATCAAAATTTGGAACTTCAATAAGTCCTATTGCATTGTCTGATAAATTATTACTTATGCCCCTAAGCATTGAATTAGGATCTGGGAGATGTTCCAAAAAGTTTAACATAAAAAACATATCAAATGGAGCATCATTCATTCTATAATTGCTATTTTCAACAAATCCTTGGGAAACATGCAATCCTTGATCAACACATTTCTTTACTGATTCTTCCAAATACTCTAACCCATAAGCTTTGACTCCAAATTGTTGCATAAGTGAAAGATATTCCCCATTACCACAACCTATTTCGACAATTTTCTTATCTTTAAGAGAATATTTTTCTACAAAATTCTCAAATTGTTTCAATCTAAACTCTTTCATTTCTTCTGAAAATGTAGAAGAACGTATAACTTCTTTATAATAAGATACAGGATCATTGCCTAATTGTACTAATCCACAACCTGAGCACTGATATACTTCTAGGTCAATCCCTTTATCGCTTTCTAATGAATCTGCATCTGGCAAATATTGAGCGACAGCAGGCATATTTTCATATCTTAGCAAAGGCTCTTCAAAAAAATTATTATTACATACCCTACATTTATTTATTGTCATATGAATCTCCTTGAATAATCTGGATCTACAAGTTCACAAATATCTATCACTTTTTTTACATTTTTATAATTTTCCCTTATATGTTCAGTTATCTCATAAATATAGGCAGGAATTGAAACAACCACAACTTCTATATTTTCAGTGTCTATAATTTTAGGGCTGTTAATCTTTTTTCCATATAAATCCATCTTTCCTTTTACATTAGAAATATCAACAGGATACACATTTACCTTGCTTAGTGCTTCAGAGTTCTTAAATAAATCCATAGTATAATAATTTATACCCCACACTGCTAGTTTGCCGTATTTCTTTGAAAGTTTTAGTATATTGTTCTCAATATTTGTTCGGAGTTTTTTTGGCAATACTATATTATACTTTTGACCACAATGTTTACAGGCGAGAAAACCTGATGCGAATAATTTTACCTCTTTCCAATGATTTTCCTTTCCACATACAGTGCATGTCGCTGTTAAAGCAATTCTTCCTGTTTTACTGTCAACAATTTGAGCTTTAATACCAGAAAGTTTTTTTGCTAGAAATATTGGAGCTTCCATAATTTCTCTTGTTAATATAGCAAATTGTTCATTTGTCAACTTCGATACATTTACTTGCGGACACCCATCTTTCAAGAACTGAACTTTATCTTTTATTAAGCCATTCGTACATGCATAATGATAAAGATAAGTTCCTGGATAAACAGTAATAAGATTCAGATTAATTTTATACTCTGGATGATTACGCCACCAATTGAGGGTGTTATTAGCAGTTTCCCATGTTTCTTCAATATCTCCAAAGATAAAGGCCCCCTCCAAAGATATCCCCGCATCATAAACAAGTTTTAATGCCTTTTCAGATTGCTCAATTGTGGTATCTTTTCTCATGCTTTTCAATATGCGGTTGTCCGCACTTTCTAAACCAAATGACATCACATCACATCCCGCATTTTTAAGTATAGGAATTAGTTCAGGATTTTTTGTTATATGATCAACTCTAAATTGCGCCCACCATTTTATATTGTATTGTTTTATCCTTCTACAAAATTCACTAACACGTCCTGGATTCACCGAAAAAAGTTCATCTGCTATACATATATAATCAATATTATATCTGGAAACCATATAATCTAGTTCTTTAAAAAAATTATCTAATGACCTTTGACGGTATCTCTTGCCAATTGTGTGAAAACAAAAAGTACAATTGTAAGGACAAGACCGACTTGTTATCATAAAAATAGTATTTTTTTTATTCAAACCACTTTGTCCTGGAGAAGTTAAAAGATACTTTTCAAATTCAAATCCCTTATAATCTGGCCAAGGAATAGAATCAATATTTGTAATTTCATGACGAGAAGCTGTTTTTTTGTAACCATCATTATTTTGGTAAATTAGCCCATCAATATCTTCAAAATTTCCGTCATTTTCTAATGCATTACATAATTCACATATTGTTCTTTCTCCTTCTCCAATTACCCCATAATCTACAAATTCCAATGCTTCTATTGCTGGTTCAGGGTCGCTTGTTATAATTCCCCCCCCAACAATTGTAATAATCTTATTGTCTACTTGTTTAGCCGCTTTAACAATTTCTTTAATAGGAACATATTGAAAAGATTGTCCTCCTGTAGCTATAATGTCTATGTTATTCTCTTCAATTTCTTTTTTAATAATATTAAATACTTTCCCTTCACGATGATTCAAATTCAATGTAAAAACTCTAAATCCTGTAGCCTTCATACTAGAGGATATATAAGGAATACCTAGTGGAAAAGAATATCCATCACTAATATTCTGAACATGCCGTGGCATAACTACAAGATAATTGGGTTTATTCATTATACAATTCCTCTTCTTTATTTTGCTCATACCAATTATATAAATCTTTTATTGATTTATCAATTGGAGTAAAACTAAAACCCCCCAGCTCATTCAAAAGCAAACTATTATCTCCACTATATTCCATACCCATCTCTTCATTTTCAATTATTATTTTCAAATCTTTTCCTGATGCCCTAATAATTTTCTTAGCTAAACTTTTGCGATCATAAACTTCACCTGAGCAGACATTATACACCTTTCTCTTAGGTTTGTTATCAATAAACCCTTTCACGATTTTTGTTAAATCATCAACATACAGATGATCATAAAATGCATTTTGATTGATTTTAATAGGCATATTTAAAACTGCTTGAGAACATGCATTTGGAATGAAACGTGTTTTCCAATCATCATATTTACCAAATATACCAAAAAGCCTAAGATTATATATGTTATCACTAGACAAAGCATTTTTTGTCATTACATATTTTGAAAATCCATATTGGTCTTCAGGTACATGTTGGTCAAAATAATCTTCTCTCATTTTAGGTTTCCAATGTTTTCTGCTGTATTCTGCACCAGAACCAAAATAAATCATCTTATCAAAATAGTCTTTACATCTGGCTATGTTAAAAAACATTTTAAGATTATTTTCAAGGACTTTCCCTGGATCTTTTGTGGAATGTTTTGAAGCAGCATCATGTGTAGCAGTATGAATTATTGTATCAAATTTATTGCTTTGGATATAATCAAATACCTCTAAAGAATCTAACAAATCAAGTTCTTGTCTATTCACCGACAAAACATTATATTCTTCTTTCAACTGTTCAGAAATATTTCTAGCTATAAATCCATTTCCTCCAGTTATTAATATTCTCATCATTATACTCCAATTTTATTTTTTACAATATATAATGGGCGCTGTTTAACTTCTTCATATATTTTTGAGATGTATTCACCAATAACCCCTAAAAAAATAAAGAGAACACCAAATAAAAACAAAATAACTAACATTAAAGATGTATGACCCTTCACATATCCTGCTGATACTGTTCCATATATAATATAACCTCCTAGAAAATATATTGTAAGCAGAAATGAAAAAAGAGATGTTAAGATTCCAACACCCATTATTAATTTCAGTGGAAAATCTGAAAAAGTAAATATGGCGTTTATGGCGGCCCCTACTAGATTTTTTGATCTTTGGAAGATGTTGTTTGATTTTGCATCCCCCCCTTCCTTATATCTAGAATCTCTTATAAAAGGAATTCCTATACGCTTAAATCCCGACCAAGAAATCATACCTCTTAAAAACCTATTATGCTCAGGCATATTATTTATCACTGTATAAACTTTTTTATCCATTAACCTAAAATCAGTCACATTTTTTTGGATTTCTCCCTTTGTCAGAGAATATATCATTTGATAAAACATCGAAGACAAAATTTTTCTAACTATTGGAACTCCTATTCTTTTTTTAATGACCCCATAAACAATCTCATATCCCTGCTCCCATTTCTCAATAAATTCCGGTATCATCTCTGGAGGATCTTGAAGGTCAGCATTCATAATAACTGCTGCATCTCCTTTTGCATATTTTAACCCAGCAGTAATTCCACCATCACACTCAAAATTCCTGGATAACTGAACAATCTTAAAACGGTTATCTTCTTCATGGATTTCCAATAATTTTTGATAACTATTGTCCCACGAACCATTCTCCACGATTATTACTTCAAATAAATATTCATCTAGATTATTCAAAACTTTTTGCAGTCTTTTTTTAAGCTCGTCTAATCCTTCTTCTTCATTCCATGCTGGGATTACTATACTGATTAATTTTTTCATATAAATCCTGCATTTCGGATACCCATTGCTTCAGCTTTGGGAGGAGAAATGCTTTCCGATATATTTAAATAGCCTGATT
Organism: archaeon; assembly: GCA_030620045.1. GTDB lineage: Archaea > Nanobdellota > Nanobdellia > Pacearchaeales > GW2011-AR1 > JAUXAD01. Next base: position 9,571 of record JAUXAD010000021.1, on the reverse strand, counting down.
CTGTTGTATTCTTACAATGTTGGTTAGAAGTATTCCAATTAAGATTAAGGTTAATGATTTGATAGTTAAAACTATTGAGTTGTATAAACAAGGACTTCAACATTGTGTTGATACTGCTTGGAGTATGAAGATTAGAAATAATATTAAACTCCATCCTTTTGTTTATCAAGATTTGAGGAAGATGGGATTGCCCTCGCAACTTTCTATCGCTTGTATTAAACAATCTTGTGGAATGGTTAAAAAAGCAAAGTCTAATCCAATTATCAATAGAGTTTCTATCAGATATAATACTCCGAGAAGTTTCAGTTTTAAAAATAATATTTTGAGCATCTCCACCATTTATGGTAGAGTTAAAATTCCTATCAAAATTCCTGGTTATGCTTTGAAATATTTTGATTGGAAAATTAGAGAAAGTCTGCTCACTCAATCTAAAGAAAAATATTATTTCACTTTCACATTCTCCCGAGAAAGCCCCATAACTTCTAACCAACATTGTGAAGTTCTTGGGGTGGACTTGGGAGTTAATAAACTCGCAGTCACATCCGACAATAAATTCTATGGAAAGAACATTAAGAAGTTGAGGATTAAGCATGATAAACTTGTTTCTACTCTCCAATCTAAAGGCACAAAATCTGCTAAGAGGAAGTTGAGAAAACTCTCTGGTGGATGGAAACGGTTTATGACTTGGAGTAATCATAACATCAGCAAGAGTATTGTTGAAAGTTTGAATAGTGGAGATGTTGTTGTTATGGAAGATTTGAAGGGAATTAGAAGAACAGCTAAATACAACAAATGGGTTCACAAGTGGGCATTTTTCCAAATGCAGAAGTTTATCGAATACAAAGCTTTGGCTAAAGGAATTAGGGTTGTTTATATCAATCCTAAATACACTTCCAAGTCTTGTAATCGGTGTGGAAGTTTGAATACTTCCAGACATTCTGGTTTTTTTGAGTGTTTGTGTTGTGGTTTCCATTGTGATTGTGACCTTCAAGCGAGTCGAAATATATCCAAACGGTATACCCGTAACCTTGGATTGGCTTATATAACAAAGCCTAATATCTCAACTGATGAACATGAAAGCTCTTCAAGAGCGATTGAATGTGAAGTTAGGGATAAATACCCCTGCCTTTAGGCAGTGGGAATATGTTATTTTAAGTTTCACTTAGTCTCTATTTTATGTCTTTACTCAACCAATCTGGCCAAAAAGTCATATATGTTTTTCTGTCTTTATTCTCAACTACTTTTTTATCTTCATAAAAAGAATCATCCTTGTAATGTCTTGTAGAAATCTCTTCAGAAATACATCCAGTCTTAGAAGAAAAATTATGATTAACTCTTCTTTCCACAGTTTGCATATCCCCTACTTTTAACAATTTTCCTTCTCCTCCCAAATTAATATCCATCTCACCATATAAAACCTGAAAAGTCTCTTCTTTTTTTTCGTGATAATGGAATGGGTGTTTCTGCCCAGGCAATAATATGATTAATTTCTTGCAATATTCTCTGTTTATGCAATTTAAAATTGCTGCACCCCATTCCTCAAATCTCTCAATCCCATAATGATGAGATAATTCCAAATCTATTTTTGGAGATAAGACAACATGGCTTTCTAAAACTATATCTTTTAATTTCTTGATAATAGGTAAAACATTTTCTCGTGAATTTTTAATTTTCAAATCTTTAAAATTAATAGCATCATTGACTCCAACATCTTTTTTTAATGTGTACTCTATGTATTTTGACATATCATTAGCTATCAATTGTTCTTCACCACAGGGTATTGCATAAAAAATATTTTCCTTTACCAATTTATCACCCTCCAGAAGATCCTCTTTAGCAAACACCCCCCTCTTCAATCCTCTTAAATCTTTTTTTTCCTTTTCTGTGCTAACATGTCTGTTATTCTCTACTCCACACATTTTATAAGTATCTTGGGCTGATTGTAGCCATTTTTTTATTTGGTCTGGAGTAGAAGAATATGCATTGATTGTATACTTGTTTGATTCAACAGCGATGTGTCTTTCAAATATCTTTCCTCCTTGGGCAATTGCAATTTTTATTGAATCAATATTATCTGGCTCTTCATGAGTAGAAAACCCTACTTTTACTTCTGGATAACGTTTCCTTAAGAATTCTATTTGATTTAATTGGAGATTTTCTCTCTTAGTTGGATATTCACCAACACAATGCATGATAGCAGATTTTTTATCCCTATGTTCAAGAAATGAAACAACACTATCAATTTCTCTAAGAGTAGCCCCTGCAGTTGATGCGATTATTGGTTTATCTGTTTCAACAATTTTTTCTAGCAGTGACCAATCTGTAAATGCACAGCTTGCAACTTTTATTATATCAAAGTTCTGTCTTTCAATTAAATCTACACTATTTTCATCAAAAGGTGTACAGATAGATACAAACCCCAATCTTTCTACTTCATCTTTCATCAATTTAAACTCTGAATCTGTTAATCTTGTCTCAGAAAATCTTTTAACATATTTTATATCTTTCTTATCTTTGTAATCTGGATGAATAAAAGTATCTAAATCTCTATATTGGAATTTAAACCCGAAGGTAAAATCATTTTTGAATTCTTCGCATACTCTTGATGCTTCACGAATAATCCTTAAACCATGTTCAATATCGCCATTGTGATTGTTTGCCATATCAAGTACTATTAGAGGTTTCTGAGTCTGAGAAGAATTTTCTCCTCCAAATAAATTATATAACTCTTTTTTCATTTTCTAATCTTTGAATATACTTTTATACCACTGAAAAGTATCTTTTATTGCCTCTTCAAATTTAGTTTTAGCTTCCCATCCAATAATGTTCTTTATTTTAGAACCATCTAAACGTTGTTCTGGAATTTCTGCTCTTGCCTGATTTAAGATTTCATAATTCACTTTTTTTTCTAATGCCTTTGAAGTTCTTTCAACAAGTTCCAAAACAGACATTACATTTTGACTTGCTATGTTAAAAGCTTCCCCGCCTGTTTTGTTTATATTCTCTGATAGACTTATATAACCTGCTACGGCATCTTTAACATAAATATATTCTCTGATCATTTTCCCATCGCTTCTAATTTCAAAAACATTATTCTGAATTATCGCTTTTATCATTCCGGGAATTATTCTATTCCAGTTTAAATCTCCAGGACCAAAAACATTTGCACATCTTGAAATTGTTACTGGAATATCATAAACATTGGCATACATTTGAGCAATTAAATCAGCACAGGATTTTGAAACATCATATGGCGCTTTTCCCTGTAATCTTTCTTCTTCATTATAAGGCATTGTTTCGCAAGGTCCATAAGCCTTATCACTTGAAACCATAACAATCTCTTTCACTTTAGAATATAACCTAGCAGCTTCTAAAATATTCACAGTACCCATAATATTAGATTCTAAGGTTTCTCTGGGATTAAGCAATGCAGTTGTAACAATGGGTTGCGCACCCAAATGGAAGATACTTGTTATTTCATATTTAGAAAGAATGTCTGCCATCTTTACAGGATCTTTTAAATCTCCTATAACTACAGTTGATTTTTCTCCTAATTTTTGTATTTCAAAATAACTTTTTGGATCAAAATCCCTAACAAGAGAAATAATATTTGCATTAGTTTTGCTTAATTCCTCAACTAAATGACTCCCCTTAAAACCTCCAGCCCCAGTAACTAAAACATTTTTGTTATCCCAAAATTCTTTATTCATTTTTTCTCCCAAATTTTCCAAGGTGCTCCCTGGTCATGAATCCTGTTTAATTCATCAACATGCTTTTGTGTATCCATACATTTCCAAAATCCCTCATGCTTATAAGCTGCTAATTGATTATCTTGAACTAGTTTCTTCAATGGTTCTTTCTCTAAAACACAATTTTCATCTTCAGAGAGGTAATCAAAAACTTTTTTGTTCATTACCATGAATCCTCCATTAATTTGGTTATCGATTCTCTCTGGTTTTTCATCAAATTTTGTAATCAATCCTTCTTCGTTAATTTCCATCAAGCCAAATTTATAAGGAGCTTTAACAGCAGTAATTGTTACTATCTTTCCCATCTTCTTGTGATATTCATAAAGTTTATTTAAGTCAATATCCCCCACACCATCTCCATATGTAAGAAAAAAATCTTCATCATCTCCTATGTGTTCTTTAATTTGAGCAATTCTTGATCCAGTCATACTGTTTAATCCAGTATTAACAAAATACACAATCCCAACTAATTCATTATAATTATTTAAATATGTTTTTTCTTTGTCCGCTAAATTTAACACGAAATCATTAGACATCTCTTTCAAATTTAGGAAATATTCTTTAATCATATTCCCTTTGTAACCTAAACAAAGAACAAAATCCTTGAATCCCTGATGACCATATATTTTCATTATATGCCACAAAATTGGTTTTCCTCCAACTTCCACAAGAGGTTTAGGTCTATACTCTGTTTCCTCTTTTAATCTTGTTCCCTTTCCCCCACATAATATCACTGTTTTCATGGTTTATCGCAGTAAATTTAAGTATTTAAATGTTATTGAAGTTTGTTTTTTCATTTTAATTCGTAAATTATTAAAAGTGGTTGATTTTCTTGATTAACATAAGCTTGTATTACTGTTAAGTTTTTCTCTATAGGATAAGTATATGCCCATTCAGGATGATTTTCAAATATAGAAAGCATAAAAAATTTGGTATTTGGAGTTAGGGTGGCCTCAAACTCTTCTTTCGTTTCTAATAATCCAATGACTTCTCTTTCAGAATAATATTTTATTTGTGGTCGACTCTTTGTTGCGATAACATCAGAAACATCTGAATTTTGTTTTAACCATACCCCAGCTTCTTTAACTTCTAAATAACTGCCTAATTTAATTTTAATTAGACTATCTGTAGCCATTAACTGAAAACCTGCCGTGAAAACCAATAAACCGATTAAGAAAATTACTGCTAGTAACTTAGTTCTTTTCCTAATAGAATTATAAGCTACCATAATAAAAGAACTGGATATTAAAAATATTGTTGGAAATATTGTTATAAGATATCTATTCTCATTATGACCTATGAGGAAACTAACCAAAACAAATGGGATTACTAAAATTAATAACAAAAATAAATCTCTTTTTAATTTTTCGTCTCCCTTGATTAGATGGTCAAAATAAAGAAACACTTTATACATTGAAGCTATTCCAAAAATGAAAGTTGCTAAAAGAATCCATGAAAAGTAAGTTGGAAACATAATTAAATAATTTTTCATGAGACTGAACCCAACAAAAGGATCTTTTGAAGCAACACGAGAGACTGCCTGTGTTAATACAAACCCTCCAAATTCGAAATATCCCCAAATTATATAGGGAGATAGAATAAGGATAAAAATTAAAAAGGCCATCCATATTTCTTTTCTTTTAAAAAATTTAAACCCTCCAGTTATTAAAGCATAAATTAAAATAGCAGGCAGAATAAATGCTGTGGAAAGCTTTAACAAAGTCCCTATAGCAATAACACATGTTGCTAAATATAATACCTTATTTGAATTGGTTTTAAAATATTTTAAAAATAAAAAACCAGAGAAAACAAAAAAGGTTAAGGAGGGCATATCAACCAAAAGCCTATATGTAAAAAATAAATTAAGGTAAAATATAGATGTTAAAAAAGAAGCTATTAAACCAACTTTTTTATTATAAAGCTCTTTTCCAAAAAGATATACTCCTAAAACTGAAGCGACAGATAAAAGTAACATGAACAACCTTGGTAAAAATTCATTATCTATTATTCTTAAGAAGAAAGCATTTATCAGAGAAAACAAGATTGGTCTTACAGGGGGAAAAGTATAATTAATACCAAATGCAAATCTTCTAGCGATATTTAAATACAATGCTTCATCATACCATAATGGTTGATTGTTTACTAAAATAAAATAATAAATTCTTACAGCAATAGTAAAAACGATTATACTTATTAAAATCCAATTTTTTTTGAACCAATTAATTATTTTTTCTTGCATTTTAATTTTTTCCTTAATTTAGAATGAAATAATCTATGTTCAGAATTAGTCTTAAATAATTTTAAATTATTTAAATTATTGTTTAATTTATTTCCATCTATGTGATGAACACATTCTTCTGATTTTCCAAATTTAAGGTATCTTCTAAAATGTTTTTCCATAATCAAAATATGTTCATATACATAACCTTTCTTTGATTTTGCTCTTGGATGATTTGGACATAAAACACAAACATAACCATTTTGGATTATTTTTCCACCCTTCCAATTATAATTATGCTCATGAGAAATGTTTGGACGTTTCTTTCCTAACCAAAACTTATGACCCTTCTTGAATTGTCCTAATTCATTTCTGTTTTTCCTCATACATCTCTCCTTCCCGCTATTCTTTCAGGATATTCTCTTTGGACATATTCCTCATTATATTTTTCATCCCCCACATAATTAACTTTCCAAATTTTTATTGGCCCTTGAATTCCCCCATAATAAATAATCTCCGTTATATTAACTCCTTGATTTCTTAAACTTTCAACAACTTTACTAGGTTCTGTATGAACTAATTCAAAATTTTCTCCTTCTTCTAATAAATATAATCTAACCCATAAAGCTCGCATATTTCTAGGACTTAAGAACATTACAGCCCCCATAGGATTAATTCCAGTATCATACAATTGTGGAAAAACATAAGCACAGCCATCAATTCCAGAATCAAAGTCTGTTAATTTCCCATTATAAAATAAATATCTTAAATTAACCCTATACTGATTTTCTTTATAAACAACAATAGCATAAGGTTGTTCAAACCCTCCATCTATTTTAGCAGTAACAATGATTGCCCCAACTCCAGCTACTTGCTTAGGCAATATTGTTTTTCCTTCATTGATTATTAAATCTTCATCTAAATTTACTCCTCCAAAATAAGCAAGAATAGTTTGATTATTAGTTTCTTGTGTTTGTTTTTCATCAATTAAAAATGTTCCAATCCATGAAAACTTATCATAATTTTCATCACTTCCAATATTAGAATAAGCACTGTATTTTCCAATTTCAGTAGAATCTATTAAAAAATAAGTTACATTATGATTGTATAGTACCTCTAAAGCCTCTGATTCATTATTCGCTGTTAGAACATGCCTACCCATTAAATAATTCCAGTATCCTATACTATTCCCCCCATCAAGTATCGTAGCCCTTTCCCCAATAGTTTGGATCCAATAACCATAGTCCCACCATTTTCCAAAGACAGCATCTTTGGGAGTATTCTCTCTTACCCATCCCATAGCCTCTTGCCATTGCCAAGTATAGGATGTGGGAATATGATTCCTAGCAGTAGCTTCACTTACTTGATAATTATAATATAAAGTATAAGGAACGGAGATTAAAATAAGAATTGCTAAAACAACTGAAAATAGTTTAATTAAATTACCCTTGCTCTTAAAAATATTTGTGACTGAAGTAACAGTTAAATAAGATAACGGAATAACTGCTATAGGTGCAAGAACCATAATTAATCTAATAGCACTTCTGCCGGCAATTATACCAACAAAAATCAAACTAAAAGTAAAGATGTAACTAAAATTAATCTTTTTGAAAATAGAAAACTCTTTTATCTTAGATCTCCAATAAAAAATATAACTAAAACCCCCAATTAAAACTATATATCCAATTATATAAATAAAAATGCTTAATCCCGTTTCTCCATTTAAAATACTATTTGAAGAAAACCTACTAAATACTAATGCCAATAAAAACAAGATATAACTCATCACCAGAATAATTTTTTCTTTAATTTTTAATTTGTTAATCATTTCATAAAAGAAAAAAATACTTCCAATGAAAAATAACCAAAAAAATAGAGGAATATTTTGTACTATGGGCCCAAAATTACCTTTCCAATTATTAAAAAAAGGTTGTCTATTTTCTGCGACTGTAAAAGAAATCCTCGCTACATAGGGATTAGATAATTTCCTAATTGCATCTCCCCCAATATTAAATAGAGTAAGAGGACCAAGAACAATAGAACTTAATACAAATAAAATTAATAATGAAGCACCTATTACTTGTATTACTTTAGGAATTTTATTTTGTAAGATTTTTGTATGTTTTAATTTTGTTTTAAACATTATGAAATAGACGAACATAAAAAACCATATAATAACAGCTAGACCTCCGGAAGAAGAAGTTAAAAATCTTGTAAGCTCCATCCTTAATGTAAATGGAATCCATAATACCATTGAACAGAAAAGCCAACTTGAATAAACTATTAAAGATTTTTTAGTAACTTTTCCTAAAATCAATGAGATAAATCCAGCCATAGCGATAGTAATAAATACAAAAATACTCCCCCCCCAAACTAATGCCATTAAAGCTGTAAATAATCCTGCCAATACTCCAAAAATCAATGCTCCTTTAATTTCTTTAGATTTCCATGCAGATAAAAAAAAGTAAAATGCAAAAAACATTAATGCAAATCCCATAGATTCTTTTTCAGGAATTCCAGCGATTGTTCTAGACAATAAAGAAGGAAGAGTTACTAAAAATGCAGAAGCAATTAATGCAGTAATATTAGAAAACATTTTTCCTTTTCCTTCAAATATTTTTCTTACTAATAAAAAAAAGGCGATTGTTGTAAACACTGAAATTATAACAGGAAAAATAATTGCTGAATATTCTATTGTTATTTTATCATAAAAAAAATTTAAAAATTTGTGAAGGTATGCTATTGAATAAGATAATAATCTTGTTTCCATCAAAGTATTATACCCTAAAGGAACATACCTCATAGTGTCTATTAAAGGTAATGTGCCTTGTTCAACAATTGTTTTGGCATATCGGAAAAAGAGAAATGGATCAAGGTCTGGTCCAAGAGTATATGCATTACGACTTATATCCCACAAACCCGGTTTTCCAGTTATAGAATTTATAACTAAAGGAAGCATTCGGATTCTAACATTAATCCAAATAATTATTGTTAGAATCAAATAGGTTATCCAATTAAATTTGTTTTTTAAAAAAGTTAAAACCTTCCTTTCTCTTTCAATATTTTTATCTGTCACTTTTTGTTCCATTTTCATTCTTTACTATTTTTAGGAAATAATCCTCTCATCATAATTGGGTTTTGTTCAGTAGCATAACTTTGTTCTTCATGTAAGAGTTTGAGTTTTTTATCAATAAAACCAACTATTATAAATACAGTCAAAGCTATCAAAACCAACTGCCAGAAATGAATGCCTGGAAAATAAGGTTTTAATACTCCTGCACCTATAACTGCCAAAACAGGTAAGTGACACCAAGCATATCCTCTTTGTAAGGTATATTTTAATACTGCTATTTTTCTTTTCCAATTAAATTTCATTTTATTTGATTCCAAGTTTTAACTATATAATTTTCTCCACATTTATACTCTTGACAAGGATCACATTTTTCTATAAGCTCTACATCTCCAGAATAATATTCTGCTATTTCATTCCCTCTTTCATCAGTAGTAAACCAAATTAATCCTTCAAATGTTTTAGAGGTGAATTTTTCTGGTTCACTCAAATTGAACCACACCATTTTAGAAGAATTAAAAACATACTCACAAT
>JAUXAD010000027.1 GCA_030620045.1 archaeon | reverse complement strand
TTCCCCAACACATTGCACTTCCATTACTCAATAAACCACAAGTATGACTATATCCTACAGTTATTGAAACAAATGATTCTGTGGTGTTAACAAAAACAGGATTTAATCTATTTGTACCACTACCATCCCCAATCTGTCCAAATAAATTATTTCCCAACACATTGCACTTCCATTATTTAATACTCCACAAGTATGAGAACCTCCTACACCTATTGAAACAAATGATTCTGTGGTGTTAACAAAAACAGGATTTAATCTATTTGTACCACTACCATCCCCAATCTGTCCCTGAATATTACCTCCCCAACACATTGCACTTCCATTATTTAATAAACCACAAGTGTGATGTTCTCCTTCACCCATTGAAACAAATGATTCTGTTGTATTAACAAAAACAGGATTGTTTCTTTGTGTAGTAGTTCCATCCCCAATCGTTCCATAATCATTACTTCCCCAACACATTGCACTTCCATTATTTAATACTCCACAAGTATGAGAATATCCTGTATCTATTGAAACAAATGATTCTGTTGTATTGACAAAAACAGGATTTAATCTATCTTCCCAACTACTTCCGTCTCCAATTTGTCCATCATTATTCTGCCCCCAACACATCATACTTCCATTATTTAATAAACCACAAGTATGAGCAGCTCCTGCAGCTATTGAAACAAATGATTCAGTTGAATTAACAAGAACTAGATTTAATGCAGTTCCCTTACTCCCATTTCCAATCTGTCCGTAATCATTATTTCCCCAACACATCATACTTCCATTAGTCAACAAACCACAAGTATGACTCCCTCCTGCAGCTATTGAAACAAATGATTCTGTTGTATTGACAAAAACAGGATTTAATGCATATCCACCACTACTTCCATTTCCAATCTGTCCGTAATTATTTGATCCCCAACACACCACACTTCCATTATTTAATAAACCGCAAGTATGACTCCCTCCTCCAGTTATTGACTTAATCTCATTCCAAAATGTTACATTCATTGCTTCATTCTCAGGGTCTGTTACTGTAATATTTAAAATAGGACTTAATTCAATATCAGTTGAACCATTTGCTGGATAGTTTAGTGTTGGTTGGTTTGGTGCTACAGCAAATACGATCCCAATTAATACAGTCACAACAAAAGTAAATACTAACAAATAAACTAAATTCTTAGATTTCTTTTGCAACCTCTTTTTAATCATAATATATATTAAATTTATCCTGCTTAAAATCTTTTTGTTTCTATCCAACTAACCTCTCCAAATTCTCTTTAAATTTCTCTAAGTCTTCCACTCTAATCCGTGCACCAACAGCATTTTCATGTCCTCCACCTGACGCTCCTTCTAATCCTTCAATTGCCTTTAGAACTTTCTCTCTAATATTTTCTCCTCTAACAGAAATACTCACTCTCGAATCTAAAACCCTCATAACAACAACTACTTTATCAGGAAATAAATAATTCAGTTGATTTGATAAATCAGAACTAATGCTCAAATCACTAGAATATTGAAAAAGTAAAATCCTTTCTTCACTAACTTTTGCTTTTGCTTTTTCCATTAATTTCCTATATCTTTTATCAATCTCATTAAATCTACCATGCATAATTTTATTTTTAGGATTCTCGTCCAAAACTTCATAAGGAGTTTTAACTTTAATTAAAAACTTCAACATATGAATTACATTTGTAGTTCTATCATTTAAAGCAAAACTAAATATTCTCGCAATTTTTCCAATTTGAGAATTATAAAGTACACCAAAAGGCTTATCTGTTTTAAATCCTAAATCCAAATATGTTTTTAAAAATTCAGAATAAAAATCAGGAATAAAATGGTCTGCAATACAACCTGCAACTGCAATCCACAAATCTTCTTTTTTATTAGTTATTTGATAACAAAGAGCTGTAACAGGCTCATTACTTTTTGATTTATTAAAAAGAGGATTATAATAATTAACAAATTTAGGTATATCTTTCTTATCAATCTCATGATGGTCTACCCATACAACAGGGACATTAACTTGTTCAATTTTTTTCCAAAACTTCTCAGAAACAACTGGCTTGTCTAAAATAAAAATATAATCAGCATTCAACTCATCAACTTTTCTAAAATAATCCTCTATTAATCCAGGAAAAGATTTTATTGCCACCCCTTTCCCCCTCCCAATATATCTTTGTAATAAAAGAAAACTACAAAGTCCATCAGGATCATTATCAAAAAAGAAAACAGGATTTTGCGCTTTATCCAGATGTTCTTTTATTTCTTTTATTTGTTTTTTAGTTAACATTTTATAGCTCCATAAATCAAAGGCAATGCAATAGTAGCATCACAAAAAACATCAACAAATTCTGCTTTAGAATTCATCTTCCCCCAAGAGATTCCTTCTCTTAAAGGAGCACCTGAACTTCCACCTGGCTCAGCTCTATCTGTTGTTATTTGAATACCATAAACTGCTCCCTTAGAAAATTGTAAGGATTGCTGTACAAAGTTCTTAGGCAATCCACCACCAACATAAATTACTCCACTCTTCTTTGAAGTCCAAGCAATATCAATAATTTCATTTATATCTGAAAAAACATCTATATTTGTTTTTCCTCTTCCTTCTACAGTTCTTCCCCACATCATCAAACCAATCCCAGAATCAGCAATACCTGGACAAAATATAGGGATTTTTTTCTCATAACATTTTTTCAAAATCCCCTCCCCTGGCGTTAATTCCCCAATCTTCCATAAAAACTCTTTAATATTTTTACAATTTTTCAACTCATCAAAATTTTCCTCAAAAAAACTTTCTAATTTTTCATAGACAGAATTTTTCATAAAAACATTATAAATTCTGTCCAATCCTTGCTCATTAAGTTTTTTATCATCAACAAATTCATCACCTTGATAATGTTTCTCTCCAAGAGCTTCTATCAAATCATGTGTTAAATTAGCCCCAGTAGTAACAAAAACATTAATTTCATCTAATAAGTCAATAATAATTTGTTTCATTCCTGCAGGAACCATCGCACCGGCAACACCCAAAAAAACAGTGCACCCAGTATCATCAAACATTTTTTTCATTATAGAACTTGCTCTAGAAATTTTCCCAGCCCCAAAACCTGCTTTTTCCATACTCTCCACTAATTCAGAAATTTTCATATCTCTCTTAATTTTTATTGATTCTATTACATCCATATTAATCTGTAAATCTGTAGTTTTAAAAAGATATTCATTTGCCCAATTAACCACAAATATATATGAAATCAAAGATTAAAATATTAGACAGAGAATAGTTATAATTCTATACATAAATCTTTTTAAATAAGGAAAAACAAAAAATAATACAATGAATAAGTGGCTCAAAGTTTTAATTGGATTAATTTTATTAAATGGAGCAATATTATTAGTCTGGTATTCTGGAGAATTGTGGGGGAGTTTTTGGAATTTTAAACATGCAGCATGGGAATTCTTTAAAGGTGGTTTAGCATGGATTGTTATTGTGTCTGGCCTACTCTTTATTATATTGGGAATTAGTGATTTGAAAGAATAAGATTACCCAACTATAGACATAAGACTTCCTTCTATAATCCCTGCTATAATCAAAAGAGGAAGAACAATAAGAAAAAACACTCTTAATGAATTAAAAAAATATTCCTTAAATGACTCTAGTTTTCTTTTCTGAAAAATAAATGTCCCAAATTTTAAACCTAGACCAAGTGAAATAAAAATTGCTGGCAATTCAAAAATCCCATGAGGTAATAGTCTCCATAAAATTAAAAACCCCCCATTTTCAACACTTATTGAAGCAACAAAACCCAATAAATAACCATTAGCAATCGTTGCAATCATTGGAAATATTCCAAGTAAAACTCCAAAAATCATTCCATAAAAACTACTTTGCAAATTATTTAAAAAAATAAATTTAATCAATTCCAATTGGGACATTCCTTGAGTTTTTTCAAGTAACTCTTCAATAAATTCTAATATTTGTTCTGTAAGAAAATCAGGAGCAGAAATAAAAAAACCAATTAAAACAAAAATAAAAAAAACTGTTACAACTGTATAAATAAAAATTTTTGCTTCCTTAAGATAGTTCCAACTCTTTTTGTATTCTTCTTTCAAATTAAATTTTTTCTTATTTTCCTTCATTTCACTTTGAAAAATGTCTACTCAACATTTGAGTCTTTCGAGGGTATTTTTTTCTTAAGTATAATCCAAATATAATTCCACATAAAAATCCTCCAAGATGTGCTGTATTACCAATAGGAAAACCAGTTGATGAGGAAACTAACCAAGTTCCAAATAAAACAAGTGGAATCATTAAATAAGCAGGTAATGAAAAGAAAGGAAGAAAAATTATCATAAATTTAAGTTTAGGAGTTAACATCATAAATAATCCTGCGATTGCAAAAATTGCCCCTGATGCACCTACTGCTGATACTGCCGGATTACTAAAAATTCTAGCTCCTAAATCTGTATTTCCAAAAAAATAAGAGAGAAAAACAAATAACAAACCTGCAATTAATCCAGAAATCAAATAAAACCATAAAAATCTTTTTTTCCCAATAATCTTTTCCATCATTCCGCCCAAACTAAAAAGAACAAACATATTGATTAGTAAATGGAAAGATAAAAAAGGAATAACTCCGGGGGCATGCATAAACATGCTTGTTAAAAAAGTCCAAAGATATTTCCCTTGAAAAATATTTGTTGGATTTAACGCAATATAACTAAAGAAATTGGGTGCAAATTGAAGTAAAATAATTGCAATAATAAAAAAAATAACATTAACAAAAATTATCAGTTTAGTTGCACTAAAACTCTTAAAAAAATTTCTTTTTCCTTTGGGATAAATTCTATAAACTCCTACCATTTTAAGAATTATCTTTTTTTAGTTTTTTTCTTTAATTTAATTTTCTTTTTCTTAGGGATTTTTGATTTCTTGCTTTTTATTTTCTTAATCGGTTTTTTAACTAATTTCTTTTTGGTTAATTTTTTAGAAATTTTTTCCTTCTTTTTAGACGATTTTCTCATTAATTTTTTTTCAAGTTTTTTCTTCTCAGCAATTTTTTCTTCTTTTTTTAATTCTTTAAGTTTTATTTTTTCTATTCTTTCTTTTTCTTTTTTAATCTCTTCATCAACAAACTCTAATTCCCTTTTCAACTTATCCAAATTTTTGTTAAGTTCTTTTAATACTTTAGCATTATCTTTTACAGTAAAAATATTCCCACATTCATTGCATGTAAAATTATGAAGTAAAGCATTTTCTTCATTAAATTCTATATTGCATTTTTCGCAAATATAAAATCTTTTCGTTTCTCTACTTTTTACTTGATGATTTATCTGATCTATTCTTTTTATTAAAATTCCTCTTAAAAATTCCAGAGATTTAAGAATTTCAATTTTCCAGAAATAAGTATACCATCCCTTCTTTTTGTCTTTCTTCCTTATAAAAGAAACAAGTCCATAATCTGAAATCTTATAGAGGATATTTCGTGTTTGATTGATTGTAATATCTAACTTCTTTGCAATTATAAATTCATTTACATGCTTTTTGCTATTAAGCAAATCAACTAATTCTTCTGCTTGTTTTCCCACAATCATAATTATAATTTTCTTAAGAAGTTTTTTTAACATTCAAATATTAAAAGCAATTCAAATAAATACCTTTCGGTTGTTTATTTTTTCTGAAAATCTTTTTAATTTGTTTTTATTCTACAAAAATAAAAGTTTTTAAACCTATATTGTATTTTATATATATTAAAAAATATATATCAATCTAATAAAAAAATGGGGTGGTTTAAGAAAAAAGAAAAAAAGAGCGAAAAGAGCGAACCTTCCTCATTACCTGAACTCCCAAAACTTCCAGAGCTTCCTAAAGAAGAAAGAAAAAATTTAGAACCAATCCATCAATTACCAAGATTTCCAACTGATTCTCTTGGAGAGAAATTTTCTCAAAATACTATAAAAGATGCAGTAACTGGGAAAAAAGAAGGTGATGAGGTTTTTGAAGATGACTTCGCGTCAACAAAAAATGAGATGCGGATGATGCAAAAACCTCTAAAAAAACCACTAACAAAAGAGCTTCCTTCTCCCAAAAAAATTCCAAAAGGATTTGAAGAAGCAGCAAGAAAAGTAAAAGAAGCTGAACCTATTTTTATAAGAATAGATAAATTTGAAGAAAGTTTACAAGCAGTTGAAAAATCAAAAAAACAAATTTCAGAAATAGAAAAGATGCTTAGAGATATAAAAAGGATAAAAGAAGAGGAAGAAAAAGAATTAGAACTTTGGGAAAATGAAATACAAACAGCAAAAGAGCAAATCGCAAAAGTAGACAAAAATATTTTTTCTAAGATAGAATGAAAAATGAAAATTTAATCCATGTTAAATTAGAATATGGAGAGGCACTTCAATCAAAAAAAGATATTCTTCTTTCAGAAATGAATTTACTAAAAATCACAAGAATAATAAAAGAATATCGCCTTCTTAGATTAGAAGAGCTAAAGATAAAATTAAAGTTATATAGAGAAATAAAAGAAACACTTACAAATATAAGAAAGATGCAAACAGCTCTGCCAAAATTAGAAATTCCAGAAATATTGAAAAAAGATAAAGAAATTGAAGAACCAGATAAATTACCAATAAGAGAAAAAGTGTACGACGAAGGTATAGAATCTCAACTTCAAGAAATCCAAGAGAAATTAAAATCTATTGGAAGATAAAATCCAAACCAATAATTTTTAAAATCCTACTTCTTATTCAATCTTATGAATAGAAAAGAACTAATAAAAAAATATCTTGAATTTTTCAAAAATAAAAATCATAAAGAAATTCCCAATTCTTCATTAATCCCTGAAAATGATCCAACAGTTTTGTTTACAACTGCGGGTATGCACCCACTTATACCTTATTTATTAGGACAAAAACATCCTTTAGGAAGAAGACTTTGTAATGTTCAGAGGTGTATAAGAACAACTGATATAGAAGAAGTTGGAGATGCAACTCACCATACATTCATGGAAATGTTGGGAAACTGGAGTCTAGGAGATTATTGGAAAAAAGAAGCAATTGAATTCTCATTTGAATTTCTAACAAAAATTTTAAAAATACCTATAGAAAAATTAGCTGTTAGTTGTTTCAAGGGGGATAGAAATGCCCCTAAAGATACAGAAAGTGCAAAAATATGGAAATCATTAGGAGTTCAAGAGGATAGAATTGCATATTTAGGAAAAGATAATTGGTGGGGACCTGCAGGAAAAACAGGACCATGTGGACCAAGCACTGAAATATTTTATTGGATAGGAAAAAGTAAAGCACTAAAGAAATTTAATCCTAATGATAAAAGATGGGTTGAGATTGGAAATGATGTTTTAATGGAATATAATAAAACAAAGAAAGGTTTTGAAAAAGCAAAACAAAAAAACATTGATTTCGGTGGCGGTGTTGAAAGAACAGTTGCAGCTTTAAATGGATTAGATGACGATTATCTAGCAGATAATTTCAAGCCAATAATCAAAAAAATCGAACAACTATCTGGGAAAAAATACAAAGGAAATAAAAAAGCAATGAGGATAATTGCTGACCATATAAAAGCAAGTGTCTTTATCATTGCTGATAGCATTGTTCCAAGTAATACAGAGCAGGGTTATGTTCTAAGAAGATTAATCAGAAGGGCAGTAAGATATGGAAAAGAACTGAATATGAAAAATTTTGTAACAAAAGTTGCTGAACCTATTTTCAAAATCTACGATGACTATAAGCATTTACAAAAGAAAAAGATTTTAAATGAACTAGAAAAAGAAGAAAAAAGATTTCTACAGACATTAGAAAAGGGATTAAATAAACTTAAAAAAATAGCATGGAATGAAACTATTTCAGGAAAAGATGCCTTCTTATTATACCAATCCTATGGATTTCCTATAGAAATGACAAAAGAAATTTCTAGTAAAGAATTGGGATGCTCTGTAGATGAAAAAGGATTTGGAAGAGAATTAAAGAGGCACCAGTCCCTCTCCCGAACAGCAACAAAAGGAAAATTCAAATCAGGATTAGCAGATAGCTCAAAAGAAACTACAAAACTTCACACAGCAGCCCATTTACTTTTAGCAGCATTAAGAATTGTATTAAAGGATAAAAACATAATTCAAAAAGGAAGCAACATCACCTCAGAAAGACTTAGACTAGACTTCTCATTTCCAAGAAAACTCACTGAAGAAGAAGTAAAAAAAGTTGAAAAACTTGTTAATAAAAAAATAAAAGAATCAATTGAAGTTAAAAGAGAAGAAATGCCTCCATCAAAAGCTAAAAAACAAGGAGCATTAGGAATTTTTGATGAAAAATATGGGAACAAAGTTTCAGTTTATACAATTGGAAATTTCTCAAAAGAAATTTGTGCAGGACCGCATGTTAAAAATACTTCTGAACTCAGACAGTTCAAAATTAAAAAAGAAGAATCATCTGGCTCAGGAGTTAGAAGGATTAGAGCTATCTTGAAATAGAATTCTTATTTTTAGCTTACATTTCTAAACCATATTTCTCCCTAAGATATTCTAATTTCTTACGTTGAAAAAAATTAATTTTTCCTTTCTCGTCTATAACTTTTCTTATCTTGATTAAATCTTTAGCATCTTTGTATTCATACAAATTCTTACCCAAAGAATCTCCTTCTGAAATTAAAATCATCTCTGGCTCTGAAGATAATTTTCCCCATTCAATATAATAACCTTGATTATCTGTAATTATAGAAGCTCCAGTAGTTTCAACAAAACAATAACCAGTATTATCCAAGCTATATTCAATAGGACATTTTATTCCAACAACTTCATGATTTTCTAAAGGATAATAAAATAAAACAACACCATATCCCATTTCTTTTAACAAAAATGCCAGTAACTCAGACTTTCCCTCACAAACCCCTTGCATATCATAAACAACCTCATAAGGATACCGAGAATAATTCACTTGATTAGACCCAAATGCAATAATTTTTTCAGATTCGCCATAAGGAATATTTTGAACAATATTTATAGCAATTCTTACTTGATCTTCTTTATCTTCAACTATATTTTGTATTTTTGTGACTAAAGGCAAAAGCAATTCTCTCTGCTCATCTTCATTAATATTTCTAAGTTTAAAATCTCTTCTCAAAGGCATTTCATCATCTTGATGATAAATAGATTTAGGAAGACTCGAAATATAATCAACCATTCCTTCATAAACCACAAAATCTATTTCATTCTCCTCTCCTCTTAAAATATATTTCAAAGTTATATTTTTGGGATTAGTTTGATACTTTGAAATGCATAAATTTCCTTTTTTTGTTAAAATTTCAGGACAACTACAAACAGAAGCTTTTTCTATAAGAGTCTTATTCAAACAGAAATAAGGTTTTCTTAAAGAACAATTTTCATTAAAAGTTCCATCACCACAAATGAGAGTTCCTTCTTCTTTTACAACAAAAAAATAAAATATTACTATTAAAAAAAGTAAAACAAATATTAAAACTATTAAATTTTTTAACCCCCTCTTTTTAATCATAATCTAAAATATAAAAATAATTATAAAAATCTACCTATTCTAAATAAATTGCTGGTTTTCCTGGTTTAGCTTTTTTTGATTTACCCTTAGGATCATATTTTTCTTTATCATTAACTGCATAGATTTCAGCCTCTAATCCTGTTCTCTTCTTAACTAAATTTAAATCCCCAATATAAATTTCTTTTTCATTAGGCAGAACATAAATAAATACTTTTTTAGTTTTTATTTTTCCGATAAGCTTCAAAATATGATTAATATCTTCGACAAGCTTTTCAATTGCCTGTTCTTGGTCTTCCAATCTCTTATCAATTTTTTTCAAATCAGCAACAGGCCATTTTTCCAAACTAATAAAATTCTTGTTCCCAATCTTCTCCCAACACTCCTCAGTAATATGTGGGCAAAAAGGATGCAACAACTTCAAAGATTTTTCCAAAACCTCCTTAGTCATTTCTTTCGGTAAGGAATCAAATAAATATCTTATTCTAATTACTGCCAAATTATATTTAAAATTCTCAATCTGGTTTGTAACTTCATTAATTGTTTTGTTCAATTTACTTTCAGTTTTTGCATCTGTTTTTCCTATTTTTACATTCTTAAAATAATCCATAACTTTTCTTATAAATCTTAAACTCCCTTCAATACCTTTTTCACTCCAATCTATATCTTTATCAGGTGATGCTACAGAAACTAAAAATAAACGAGCAGTATCAATACCATATTTTTTTGATACTTCTTCGGGCAAAATAACATTGCCCTTGGATTTAGACATTTTTTCTCCATCTACACCGTGGAGCATACCTTGATTGAATAATTTAGTAAAAGGTTCATCAAAATTCAACATCTTCATGTCTCTCAATGCTTTTGTAAAAAATCTTGCATAAATTAAATGCATACAAGCATGCTCAGCCCCACCGATATACTGGTCAATAGGCATCCAATAATCTACTTTCTTTTTATCAAATGGTTTTTTATTATTCTTATTATCACAATATCTTAAATAATACCAGCTTGAATCAAAAAATGTGTCCATTGTATCTGTTTCTCTTTTTGCCTTCCCATTACATTTAGGACATTTAACTTCCACGAAATTTTTATTTGTCTTAAGAGGATTCCCCTTTCCAAATTTAACCCTCTCAGGCAACACAACAGGCAAATCCTTCTCAGCCACAGGAACAATTCCACATTTATCACAATACACAACAGGAATCGGCGTCCCCCAGTATCTCTGACGAGAAACCAGCCAGTCTTTTAATCTATATCTAATAATTCTTTTCCCCCAACCTTTCTTTTCCATATAATCCATAATCTTCTTAGTAGCCTTATGAACATTCATTCCATCCAAAAATCCAGAATTAATCATAGCCCCTTCTTCTTCCTGAACCTGCTCTTTTTTGGTTATAGGAGATTTATCGCCATCACTGCCAACAACAACCCTTACAATAGGAAGCTTGAACTGTTTAGCAAATTCAAAATCCCTTGTATCATGTCCAGGGACACCAACAACAGCCCCAGTACCAACAGACATTAATACAAAATCAGTAATCCAAATTGGCATTTTTTTATTAGTTAATTGATTAATACAATACAAACCAGTAAA
>JAUXAD010000025.1 GCA_030620045.1 archaeon | reverse complement strand
GTATTTCATAGTTTTTTGCATCATCCCCAACAACATCTGCTTCTAATTTGAAGTCCTCAATCTTTATATTTTTAACCTTCGCCATAAAAAAATTCTCACTGTCAAACAAAAATAAAACCTCCTCTAAAAAGTTATACAATAAACTTTCAAAATCTTTTCCTTTAACATTTATTTTAAAACTTTTCTTCTCTTTAACTTTGCCATCATACATAGCATTAAACATAGCCAATGCAGAATTTTCAAATACTTCTTCAATACTTTTTCCAAATGCTTGAAACTTTATGTCTGCAGTATGTTCAAGGAATTCATATTTTTTTCCCATATTTATCTAACCCAACAAAACAATTTTAATTGCCTTAATTGTTTTTCTTTTGGTGTCTCTAAGATTGTAGTTATTGCAACTGGTTGAGCATAAACATCTTTTTCCGGGTATTCATCTAATTCACAAATTTCATCCATCCAGCATATCTTTGCTTCACAATCTAAATAACTTGGGGCTCTGTCATGTATTCTATTCCACGTTTGTGGAACATTGTCTTTTGTTACTTCTATTGGACATGTTACATTTAAAACCTCCTCTCTAAGAGCATCATCTAACTGAATTTCTCTCAGAATTGAAATCTCCACATCATAAACTTGAGAAGAAATATCTTTTTTCCCAATATATCCTTGACTTATAACTATTAACAAAACTCCTGCTACTAATAATATCGCAACAAATGCTTCAACAATTTTTATCCATCCCTTTTTATTCTTTATTATCATTTTATATTTACCATACCAGGATATTTATAAATCCAGAATTGATATTTGCTTCTTCGTCAACATATTGTACTGGGATTTCCCTGGCATAAATATCTGCTGATATTTCCCTTTCTTCTGTTCCTATTTTTGTTTCATCACTATGTATAAGACTAAAACCAAATTCATTTCCAAGAGGAAGATTCAAATCACTTTTAAGATTGTCATAATTAGTTTCATATTCCTCAATCAAATCATTTATCTTTGTTTCAAAAATATACTCATCTGTTCTCACTAAACCAATTGTATATTGCTCTAAATCTTTATCATAGGATTTACACTCACCATCAAAGGTCCACCCAATTACTTCTTCAAATTCCCCGGAATAGTATATTTTAAAGAAAAATTCTTCAATCTCTTCTGTTCCCCTATCTATCTTGAAATCATTCCCTTCTATCTTACTAGGAAAAATCTTTCCCAATTCTCCTTTAACAATTACTACTGGAGTAATATTTAATTCAGTTACCAGATTTAATAATTCAATACAAGGTTGAGGAAGAGTTTTATTTATAGTTATGCTGGCACTTGTCAAATCTGTTGAAAACCTTTCCATCAATTCTATTTTTAAATAATCTAAAAGAGATTCTTTGTCTCTCTGCATTCTTATTGTTGGTTCTACGATTGTGTATAAAAAAATCAAGAAAGTCACAAATATTACAAATGATAAAACCATTCCAACATGCGAACCTTTTCTGTTTTTCATTTTTATCATATTCATCCTCCAAAAATTAAACTAGCTCCTGCAGAAATTAAAAATGACATGAGCATTAAAGAAAAAGAATGTTTTATCCCCGCCTTAACACTTCCTTCTGCAAGTTTACCAATTGTTAATCCACTAAAAAAACCCTGAACTAAAAGCAAGTATAAAAATGAAATAGATATTTCTTCTTGATCTGTTGTTCCACCCCCTCCAATCCCCCCAACAGCTCCCCCAAGTCCAAGTGACCCAACATCAGCAATACCTGAAATCATTGGAAGTATCTGGAATTGCATAACTAAAATAATTATCACAAACACAAAGAAAATAATATATCCCTGAACAACTAATGCAGATATTGCAGCTTTTCTTTCTTTCTTTAATTTATCCGACATACGAACCGCTTCAGCAACTGATTCAAGTATCTCTCCAATATCCCCCCCTGCTCTTTCTGCCTGCCCAATCAAGGTCAACGCCCTTGAGATAGTTTTATTATTTACATCTTTTGCAAATACTTTAAGAGCAAAGTTCAAAGGGATTCCTAAAGAAATTTGATTAGCTAATTTTTCAACATTTTCACTTAAAACCCCATATGATTTATCTTTTATGTTAATTATGCTTTTACTTATTGGAGTTCCCGTCTTTACACTCTCTACCAAATTTCTGGAAAACTCCAAAAACATCTCTTCTTTTTCATTAGCTACTTTTGTTTCATTAATCATTGAAAATACAAATGGAAAGGCTCCAATCAAAACTCCAACACCGATTACAAAAAAGAAAAATTTAGTTTCCATTAAAAATAAAGATAAAATTATAATTATCAATGACAAAATAATTCCAATCCAATGCATTCTTTTTATTTCCATTTTTTATCCCTTTGTGTTTTTTAAGCTTTGATTTAAAAAATGCTTTTTCACCCCTTAGGTTGTTTTAAATGTAAAAATGTAATGAAAACAACATTTATCAGTGAAACTCCCAAAACCATAACCAAGGTAATCATCCCGCTACTAAGAGAAATTCCTAATCCACTTATCTTCATCATCATCAATAAGAGCATTAAAATCATTGGAGCAGCAATAACAACGCTAATATAAATATCCATGAATGTTTCAGAAGCCTTAGTATGTTTTTCTCTTTCAAGCCTATATTCAAAAAGCAAGCTCTGGGCTCTTTTCTCAAAAAATTCCGACAAATCCCCCCCAGAAGTAATTGTCGTCGCCAAACTATTAAATAAATCTGCAAGTTTTTTGCTCGGATTATTAAGTGCAATGCTCCTCAACGCCGTAACAAAATCATATCCATAAATATTAATTTCATTTATTAATTTTGTAAACTCTTTTTCCAGAGAAGGGTACTCTTTTGTCGAAATGATTATATTAAATATTTTACTCGGTTCAAGCATTGAACTAGAAATAGCTGACATATGTATTACTGCAAAAGGCAATTCCTGATCAATCTGATTTTCAGAAGTTTTTCTCTCTAATGAAGGATAAAAATACATAACTAAAAAGGTTCCAATGGGAATTGCAAATAAAATCCAAAAAACTTTCAAAAATCTAATCCCAATACTTTCAGTAATCCTAGTTATAAAAGGAAAATCCGCCCCCAAGTTAAAAAATAAAAGAAAGAGAAAGATAAACACGCCAGAGATTGCAGATATCAAAGTTGTAAATAAAATTATAGAAACATAACTTGAGGGAGTAAATTGCAAATTGGTTTTTATCAAATTTTTTTCTAATGCGATAAAAGTTTTCTTTTTAATAAGAGATTTTGAAAAATTAGAAAAAGTATTATTTGCCATTTTAAGATATCTGCTTGGTTTTTTTACCTTTTTCTCGATAATTTTTTCTTCTTTTTTCTTCAACCTTTTTAGAGTTTCCTTTTCAAGATTTGAAAGAAGTATTTCTTTGGGGATTTTTTCTTTTTTCTGCCCTCCAAGTAGCCTAGATTCAATTAATCCTTTTTGCCTGCTAGGAGACTCTTCTTTTTTGTCTTGCTTTTTAGCAGATAAAGGCTTTGAAAGAGATACTTCTCCTAATTTTTTCGAGACATTTTCATTTGTTTCTTTTAAAGAATCCTTTAATGCTTTTATCTGGGAAAGAACCATCTTTTTTTCTTCCACATCTGCACCCTTAAGATAATTAAAAAGCGAGTCTAATTCTCTAATTGTTTTTCTTTCTTTCGAGATTATTTCTTTTAATTCTTCTAAAGAATCTTTGCCCTCAATCATTTTATCACCTCAGATATTTTTCCTTGAATTTGCAGCATAAATTTTTTTGATTTATCAAAATCCTCATAATCCTTCTTTTCATAAGCTTTTTCTAATCTTAATTCAGTTTCTTCAAGAGCTTTAACTAATTGATTAAGAAATGGAATATCCTCTTTTCTTACCATAGTTAGAAAAAGGAAATTGTGTTATTAAATATTTTGATTAGGATAAATTTAAATTAATAATTATTCAACACCAAACATCTTCTGGTTTTGTTCCACGAAAGATTTATATATAAGTAAGATTATCTTATTTTATGAAAATAACAAGAATTAGTACAAGAGGGCAAATTGTAATCCCAGAAGAAATAAGAAAAGGCATAGAAGTTGGAACAGCTTTTATTACGACAAGAAAAGATGATTTGATTATATTAAAAAAAGTAGAAGGACTTACAAAACAAGAAATGCAGGAAATTAAAGAACTTGACAAAATTTGGAAAGAAATTGATGCTGGAAAAGGAATTACCTTAAACAGAGAAGAATTTCTTAAAGAAATGAATGTTTGGTAGAATGATAACTAAGATAACTCGTTCTCCTTTTTTTATTAAACAAATAAAACATCTTGACAATTTTTTGTTAGAAAAAATAAAAAAACAAATTGAAAAAATCTTGCAGAATCCTCAAATCGGAAAACCATTAAGATACAAAAGAGGTGAGAGGTCTCTTTATATTAAACCATTTAGATTAATTTATGCCATAAGAAGAGATGAGCTTATTTTATTGAAGTTTGATCATAGAAAAAAAGTTTACAAAGATTAATCAGTCTTGAACCAAACCAAATCAAGGAAGGTTATTCAACACCAAACTTCTTCAAAACCTCTTCTGGTTTTTTGTAGTATTGATTAATTATTTCTTGCATTTCTTTAAACCCAAAAACTTTATTTTGATATAATTTGTAAATTAATTGCACTCTTCTTCTAAATTCTAAATCAAGTTCTCCTATTTTTATACCATATCTTTTTGCAATCTTCTCAAATATTTTACTGTTCTTTTTAAAATAAAACTGGTCATCAGAAGGGTTCCAGACAAAAGGGGTATTTGTTAAAGCAACTCCTTCAGGCGTTACATTTATTATTTCTACAATTTCCCTGACTTTTCTTGTTTCTTGTTTATCAACAATAGCATGAGTCATAATGCAGATACAATCAAGAACATTTAACAACGTAGGGGAAAGTTCTATTGGAGGAGTTTCTAATCTTTTTATAACTGTATCAACAGACTCTGCATGAATAGTACTTATAGAAGAATGTCCTGAAGCCATGCCCTGAAATAATACAAATGCTTCTTTACCCCTGACTTCTCCCACAATTACATAATCAGGATTCTGCCTAAAGGAACTTCTCAATAAAGTAAATAAACTTATTTCATTTTCTTCCTTTGCTCCAGTAGCAGTCCTTACCACACTTGGAAGCCAATTTTCTCGAGGGAGATTCAACTCTCGGGTGTCTTCAATACTTACAACTCTTGCTTCAGGAGGAATAAAAAAAGCAATAGCATTTAACAGGGTGGTTTTTCCAGAACCAGTTCCACCTGTAATTAAAAGATTCATCTTATACTGAACTAACATCCAAAGATATGCCAGCATTTCTGGGCTCCAAGTTTTATGGGCCAATAACTGAGTAGGTGTCCATGGAGTTTTCGTGAATTTTCTTATTGTAAATGTCGGCCCCTTGCTTGTAATATCTTTTGTGTAAGTTGCATTTACCCTGCTTCCATCAGGCAAACTTCCATCTAAAATTGGTTGAGAATAAGAAATATATTTCCCGCATCTCTGGGCAAGTTTTTCAACAAAACTTTCAAGTCTGTCTGCATCCTTGAATATAAGATTAGTTTTAATATTTCTATAAATTCTATGGACAATATAAATCGGGCTGTCTACGCCATTGCATTCAATATCTTCTACAAAATAATCCCTCAAGAAAGGTTCTGTTTCGTTAAATCCTATAAAGTCCCTGCAAAGATAATAATATATTTTTTTATAAGTTTCATAGGGAATATTCATTCCAAGTTCAATTGCTAAAATCTTGAATCTCTTATCAATATATTCTAATATTGTCTTTTTATCTTTCTTAATAATACTTTGAAAATTGATTAAATCCCTCATAGCAGAAACTATCTGCTCCTTGTATCCCATTTCTGTTTTGTCCAATAATGGTTCTTCAACTTCATATATTAATTCATAAATTTTCGGATTCCAATAAATATGAACAAAAGCAAAAGGCGCTATTAAACAATATCTTACATTAATTTCTGTTTTATTTTCTATTTTTTTTAAAGGAGGAATTTTTGGAGAAAAATCTATTGAAACTTTCCGATAACTTTGTATTCCTTGTACTTCTTGTTTTACTTTCATTTTAACTAACTTCTATATCAATGATTGTTTTATCTCCTCCTTTATTTGAAATAAGAAGTTTGTAAGGTATTGAAGTTTTACTTAGTGATTTTAATTCATCTTTTCCTTGATATGTTATATCATATTCTTCTCTATAGTCTCTTGTTAAAGTTACTGTATTAGATTTCCCTATTTTTTTAGTATGTATAATTAGATTCCCATCAACAATGTTTGCATCTGGTTCGCTATATGTATGCTTACTTTCCATTTCAAAGACAATCAAATCATTTACCCCATCTATTTTTAAAACTCCTTTTTTTATTCCTAATGAAATCATCCTTTGATTTCCCTGCCCCCCCATAGTCAAAATAAGCGAATCAATATCTTTAACCATGGAAATTGACTGTTCAATAATTGCTTTATCCTGAAACTCTTCTATTTTTGGTTTTGCATAAGCAAGAACCAAGCCAATCATAACAAAAGCAATTAAAGTATAAATCACTGTCTCAATCCAAACCTGCCCTTTCTTATTTAAAGAATATCTCCTCCTCTTTTTATTCATAAAATATTAAATAAGATTTGGTTTATAATATTTTTCTTTTGAAAAATGTTATACACGAACTTCAGTTAGTGGTGAGGCATATAATATTTTCTTTTGAAAGAATTATTCCATTTATGCCAATGAGAAACAATCATCAATCTCAGATAATGAATCAGATACCTCACACTGTTTCCCACCTATAATTGGAGCAACTTGTATTAAGTCTGGTATTGTTGTAAAAGTATTCTCTATATATGTCAACCCACTATTTTTTCCAGGCAGTGTTACATTCCCAGAACCAGAAGGATAAGGTCCTAAACCGCTGATTGGCTCGTTAATATTTTTTATAGTATAACTTTTTGTTGCCCCTCCTCCTGATATTGAAACAAGAACTGAATTAACATCTATATCTCCAATATTTACTGAAAATTGGAATTGCTCTGAACTAGAATTATAACATGTATATTTATTATCAATTATTACTTTTCCATAAGCTCCAAAACAAGATTCAACACCTCCGAGCTCCCCCTGTACTATATTTCTCACAACAACCCAAACAATTACCCCTGCTACCATAACTAGTGCAATAAGAATTACTGCAGTAATAACCCCTGAAAGTCCTCTTTTATTTTTTATCATTTACCTTTTTAATATTTTATCATATTTAAATTTATTGTTATTCTAAATATAGCCCGACAAGTCTTAATTCATCCAAATAGTTTTCTTTCTGTCCGAAGAGGACCCGAAAATTATTTAAATTTAGCAAACTCTGAAAGTTTATCTTCTCCATAATATTCCTCAATTTCCTCATATGCATATGGACCTGCATATGAAATTTTTTCAAAAAGATTTATTGCCTTAAGAGAATAAAATAATGATAAAATTGTTAATGCTAAGGATATAAATAATAATAAATTACTTAAGATAAATAATTTTTTTACAATCATTAAAAATAATATGACAGAAAAAGAATATATGGAAAACTTTAATTCTTTTGAGATATATCTCTTTACTTTATATCCTATACGTTCTAAATTTCTTCTTTTTCTTTGATTGATAATTCTTTGTAAGTGTTTTTCAGGACTAATCTTTGGCCATAGACCTGATATACTAAATGTAAAGAATAAAATTCCAAGTCCAATGAATGCACAATTAATTGCTATTATTATCCCTAAAAAAGTAGAATTAACGAAGTTTAATACTTTTAAGGCCTCAATAATTAAAGAAATAGAACTCATTAAACAATCGGTCGTGAATGAGGTTTCAATATATTATCAAAAGCGAATTCCATCTCTTCAGAAATCTTTCTATCATTAAAATCTGCAGTCCCACGAACATCTTTTGAATCTCCAATAGTATGTGGCTTTTCAAATCTGTATGAAATTCCATCCACTACAATAAAATGACCTGGAATCTTTTTAACGTCTTCACAATCTTCTAATTTATTTATATCAACTCCTTCAATATGAGATTCAGGATTATCTTCAACAATTATTTCTACATTAACATTATTTAAGGAATTCAATACTCTTAAAATCCTTTCATCCCCATATAATTCTGCGCTAAGATTTTCACTAAATATTTTAATAGAATTTCGTGCTTTTTCAAAAAGTGCATAAATTAAAAGTTTGGCGTGATTCAAATCTGGATTAGGAATCCTGACATGGTTTCCACTTTCAAGAATCTCTCTAACAGAATTAATATAATTTAAACTAAGCTCTTTCCAATCTTCATTTCTGATTACCATTTTTTTTTGACTTCTTTTTTTGTTATAAGTATTATTATAGTGTATAATATATATCAACTTTCCTTCTATTCTATAATAATTTCATATCCATATTGTTCTTCACAGGTATATTGTTTTTTCCCTTTACTAGAGCTTCCTATTAAAACTGGAATTAATATTATTTTATTTGCACTTCCAATTTCACTGCTTATCTCTCCTGAAAAAGCTCCTCCTTGATTCAAACCTAAACCAGGCCAGTTTCCAGCTAAATCTTTTGTCTCATGACTTCCTTCTTTAAAAATTTTTAATTTCATTTTATAAATTGGGGTAGTCCCGATATTTACAACACTTAAAATTCCTTCAGAATAACTTGCTTCAAAATTCACATCATTACAAACAAGCTTTATATTTTTTTCAAATTTTGTTCCTTCTTCCTCTACCATACCCCTAAACCATAAAAAAACAATCAATCCAATTACCACTACCATTGCAATTAATAAAACTGTTGCAATAACTGGCGATATTCCTCTCTTTTTCATTTTCCTTAAACAAAAATAGTATTTGAGGTTTATAAATTTTGATATTAAATTATCTAATTATGGTTTGCAACAGCAGTTAGAGGTAAGCCCTGGATCACAATATTCTTCTCCAACAGAGACTTCTCCATTTACTGTACACTGAGCCGGATTTTGTCTACAGACTCCAGAACTATAGTATAACCACATACAATAATCAGCACAACCAAAATCTAGAGGAATACCTTGACAAATAAAGTCTTCGCATCTAAAACCCACTTCACAATCACCTTGTGTTAAGTCACAATCTAAACATGAACAATCTTCACCAATACCAATTTCACACTCTTCATTAAAATTACAAAGAAAGCATACTCCCTCAATACAATTCCCATTACAAGGTCCACAAACATTTTCATCTCCACACCCATTTGGCGCAGGTCCACATACCAAATCATCTGCAGTCCCTTCTATACCATCAAGACCCTCACAATCTGGTGCTTTTGTTCCACCACAAGAAGAATTACAAGTATCTTCAACACAAGTTTCATCATCACAAGTATCATAGTCACAAGAAGAACAATCTGGAGAACAAACACTACAAGTCCCTTCTATAATATTACAAACCTCTCCAACACCAGTACAAGTTCCACATTCATCAGAATCTCCGCATCCATTTGGCGCTGGACCACATTTTCTTGCTCCACAATCATCAGGCTCTAATGTTCCCTCATAAATATTATCACACTCATCAGTGCAAGTGCTCTCCATACAAGTAATATTTTTACATGACTCATCAGCAACACAAGCCACCCAACAAGTAATCATCTCCTTAATCTTTGAACCACCGCAACTTGTAAATCTCATTTTACCATCCTCTTCCTGGAATCTTACAGGAATAATTTCAATTGAATAAATCTTCCCAACATCTGTTAAATCAAATATATTTGTTTTTTCCTCATTTGGTTCAAAAGAATTTTCAGCACTAGTTCCAAACAGAATTGTTCCCCCTTTATCTTCTCCTAATTTAGTATAATTGGATAAGTCTATGGTTGCTAATGTTTGATTAGAGTCATTTGTTGCATGTATAAAATATCCTGCAGTATTAAACAATCCATTATTTTTTAATGTTAAATCCAGCTGAAAATCTTCACAATTAAAATTAACTTCTTTCGCAAAAATAGAAACTCCGTCAGGACAATCTAATGGGTCTGTTGGAACATATGTTATTATCCATCGATAAACAATAACTCCCATAATTACAGCACAGACTACCAGCAAAACATAACCAACCATTATGCTCACACCTTTTTTTTTATCCTGTAACCACATGCTTTTCCCCTCCAATTTCTTGGGAAATTACAAAATAGAAATTTTCTCCTTTTTCTAGTTTAAATGGATATTCAATACTATTAATTGTAACTACCACTTCATTTCCAGATGCAGTAATTTCAGCAGAAATAAAAGGAACCTCTTCTAATTCTCTATATCCTATAACAGTTACATTATTACGATTTCCAAAAATAAAATATATTTCTATGCCTTCTTCAATATATTGCGCATAAGTTTCAACAAAGTTTGTTAGAAGAGTTTTCAGTTCATCTTCATTATACTCATTGTATGTTCCAAAATCTAAAACATTTTCACTTTCAATTCCTAACTCTTCTCCTAAATTATAAAGTTTTACAGATTCTGTTTTTCCCAAATAATTTGAAACTGCAGCATATCCAATAATTGCTGCAATAATTATAATAGCTGCAATTAAATAAAACTGACCTCTTTTATTCTTAAACATATAAGAAATATTGAAAATGAGTTTATTAATTTAATGTTTCAAATAAGTTAATTAAAAATATATTATGTAGACCCGAAGGTTTGCTCAAAAAAACCTACTAAGCTACCCTTATTCTTCCTCAGCTTTGCGACCTACTAAGCATTTTAATAGCTGTTTAGGGCTGCTCCGATCAAGGTCTGACCCAGTTCGCAACCACAAAATCAAAGCAGACAAAACGTCAACGTCCGAACAAAGACTTAACAGACATTTCATCACTTACCTTCTTGCAGTTTGCCTAAAGCCCACTTGCAAACAGCGGAGGGCTAACCCGCCAACCTAGTCTACAAGATTTTAGAAGAATTAGGATATTTAAGGCTTGTGATTAATTATTTGAAGGAGGAATATAATTTGGAAAAGGTAGAATGTTTTTATTTGCCAATTGTTTTTCAACAATCTCTCTAAGTTTTTCATTTGGTTTTTTAGAAATCATCTCAAGAAGAGATGGTTTCTTTAATGGGTTACATACCTCTCCCAAGATTTTATTTAAACATTCAAAAGCTCTTTTTCTTTCAAAATAATTAGTTTTATTTTCTTTAAATTCTTCAATAATGTCATCAAATCTTTCAATAACTTTATCAAATAATAGATATAACCTACTTTTTTTATTCTCAGAAATATCTGAAGATTCTACTTTTCTTCTCTCTCTTCTCATTATCTCATAAAATTCTTTTTCTTGTTTTTCATAATCCATTTTATTTAATAGTTTCAAAAGTTTATATTTTTTATGTTTTAAGAACAAATTTTTTCTTTGGTTTTTTTGAGCAGTATATAGTTATCATTCCTTCTACTGCCCATGTCCCAGGATCTCCTTTCCAAAAAAATATAGGGGGTTCTGCATGAGCATAAAGAGTATAATTATCTAAATTTCTTCCCATACTTGCAG
>JAUXAD010000011.1 GCA_030620045.1 archaeon | reverse complement strand
CTCCTTTATTAAACTCCAGAGTTTTAAAAGGATACCTATTACACTGTCTATAATCTCCAACTATTGAAAACTCTTGTATTCCAAATGTATGTCTAAACCAAGATATTAAATCAAATCCTTCTACATTTATAGTTGTTTCTTCAGTAGTTACAGCACTAACTGCTCCTACTAAGAAGACTATTATTATTCCTATTATAAATACTTCTGTATACTTCTTTCTATTTTTCATTTTAAGAACTTAAGGACCTAGCAAAACGCTTGTTCCTTAGATCCTTAAAAATTTAAATTGTCTTGCTAAAAGAGATACAACTAATGCAATTACAAAGTAATTAACTGCTACTCCAATAAGTAATGGAAGTGCTAGTTCTGCTACAGCTTCAATCTTTGTTACTAATAAGAACACATAAAGTGCTGCTGAACCATATAGTAATATAGCCCACAATCTTTGAATTACATTTTTACCTTTCCAAGCCCACTTTTGTTCATATACCCAGTAACCAACAATTAAAAGCACAAATGCTCCTATAAACATTGCTATCCAACTTTCAAAAGCTCCTAACTCAAAAGGAAGAATTCCTGTTAAAAATCCAATAACTTTGTTTCCAATTGTCGGACTTGAAACTGCTGTAGCTGGAGTTATTGCAAATAAAGTCTGTGTGGTTGTCTTGAAAAATGGGTAGACAAAACTAGATAAAACAAACTGAACTGCCACAACTACAACTGCTAGTATACCTATATCTTGCATTCTCTTTCTACTAAACAAATTTTTAAACATATTTGCCATGTTTTTTTTCTATTTTATTTAATTAATTTGATTATGATTTTCTATTCTATTGTCCCTTCTTCTACTAAACTATTCTTTTCTCTACCAAAAGGTATAAGGGATAAAATACTTTCTTAAAAAATATCTTACCCTTATTTCTTCTTATTAAAAAATACGAAATATGCTATAACTCCAACAATTAGCAATAACAATGCAGTCTTTCCCATATCTGCAGGGGCTTTAGGCTCTCCTGCTTCCCATATTTCACCGTCTGGTAGATATGACCTAAATGTAAAAGTTTCATTACAAACATTTAATGCCCTATCTCTTGCACCAATGCTTACAGTCCAATCACCCCAGTATTTTGTCTCCTGAGATGTCAATGTTCGCATATCATTTGCATCTGTATCAGTTATAGTTTCTTGGTCTTGTGGTCCATCAATCTTAACTGATGTGCTTATCAATTCTAAGGCATCTGATGAAAACCATGTAAGTAATATAGTTCCCTTCCAAGGAATTGTCTTATGGTCTCCAGTTAAGTTACAAATAGGAAGTGTACTATCAAATGTTGTCTTATTACTATCGCCTGAGTAAACTTGGTGTGATTCGTTATTTGCCATACAACTTATTGCATAATTCACTCCATCTTGTGCTGATATATCCATGTCTGCTTTAGTAAAAACTGATTGGTTTATTGTTGTATTCACTATTGATCCTATTGTAAAATTTGTTGCTGTTCCATCTGTGCAATTCGCAAAAAAGGTTACATTAAGAGTGTAATTAGTTGCCTGGTTATTAGCAACTGTACAAGTTGCAACCATTGTTCCTGAATGGTTAGTACCATTCAAGGGCGCTGTTAGAACAGGTACCATTACTCCTGCTGTTATCACTGGGACTACTAAAATTGCTAAAACTATTGTGAATAGCAAACTAGTTGCTAAAACAATATTTTTATTTTTCATTTTTTCTTCATTTTTATTTATTTAATTAATTTGAATATTATTTATATTCTGCGAGTATGGCCTCGAACCCAACCATTCTTCTTTCTATATCCCGTAATTTCTATGACTTTACTATTTTTAAAAGCCAATCTTTGTTTTCTTTTTGGACTAATCTTTCTATATCTATACCTAGTTCCTTTTGGTAAAGGCATTTTAATCTGTTCTAACTATTTCCTTTTTCTTCTAACAACTTTTCTTTTTCTTTTAGCTTTTCTTTTAGCCATTTGTTTTTTGTTTTTTTATTTATTTAGTATTATATTTGTAACATTCCGGTCGCAAACAACATGAGATACGAAGCTACTGTATTAGCAGCAATGTGCATATAAACTGCCTGTCTTGTTTCTCCAAATATTGCTACCATTGTAAGGGATATTACCATCATAATAAACACAATCACAAGTGCTGGAGCATTTGTTATTCCTTTTGCTGTTAAATGAAAAAACACGAATGCTAGTGAAAGCAACCCTATAAGGAACAATAATCCTATTCTTTTAAGTGATTGCTTGTTTATGGTAATGTGGAATAAATCTGCAAAAAACTCCATCAATCTTGCCCATAACTGTGTTTCTATAAATGCTATTGCTATTCCAAATGTTATTAAATTGGCAATCTTCGAGGTTGCCAACGCAGGTGTTGTTGCACCCATCAACCCTATCACTGCCGCAATATTTGCGTGTGCAGGGGATATGAATCTCAAAGCAACTATTGAAGCAATTAAAAGGGCTATCCATCCCCCTAATCCCCATAGGATTGCAGTGAAAGTTCCTCCAGATTTTTTCTGGAATGATATATGTAAATTCTTATCGAAAATTGTAATTCCGATAATTAGTAGGATTAAACTTCCTACAGTAAATAGCAAATATGTCTGCCCTAATGTAATGTTAACATTTGTTGCTACAAATAGTAACCACATAAAAGTTACAATTGTAATAACTATTTCTTTTACATAGGGTTTTATATTTGGCATTTTCTATTCCATCAAAATAATGCTAAACATTATTTCTCATTTGATTATTTAACTTTTGATTTTTAATTGTCATATTATTACTTTAATACATTCACGAATATAAAAAAAAGAAAAAAGGAAAAAAATAAAGTTTTTCCTTATTTAAAAGGCTCTTTAACAGTTTAAGGTTTAACAGTATGTACCGTTATAGTACATAGTTCCTGTATTACTATCTGGTGCTCCAACTTGTGCTATTGTTTCAGTATTTTCTGCTGCTTCTAAAAATCCTTCACTTAAACTTAATGTCTTATACTCTGCTATCTTGAATGTTGACTGATCAACTACAAGACAAGTGAAAGTGTCATTAACTGTAGTTGCTGCTGGTGCTGTACTTGCTGAGAATTGTATTGTTCCTGTTAACTTAATTGCTCCTTCTGTACTCTTAACCATTCTATCCAATTCAAAAGTATGGTAAGCATATCCTGCAGTTACTGAAACTCTTGATGGTCTCTTTGAATCTGCTACTGTAACTCCATTTATGTTTACATCAACAACTGATGTTGTATTTGCAAGACACATGATTAAAGGTTTGTTATATCCTGAAGCTGATTCATTATTTGAAAAAGTTATTACAAATCCACAAGTTTTTCCTGCTCCACCATCAACTGAATTTGATTCTGCTGGATTAGCTGAACTACCAAGATTTGATATATGTATTTGTCCGAATTCGTAAGTTTTCAAGTTGTGTACATCTGTTGCACCACTTGCATCAACTGTAACTGTTTGTGGATAAACTCCTGATGCTGATTTCTCATTAAGAACTAACATTGTATATTTCTTGTTAGCTGCACATCCTACATCAAAACTAACTGTTCCATCAGCCCCTGTTGTTCCTTCCTTAACTAATGCTCCATTGTCATATATGTAATAAGATACATTTGAATCACTTGCTGTTGAAGCTAATGCTTCTTGGGTATTTAATGTTATTTCTGTAAGTCCGCTTGAAGGACATCTTCCTACTGGTGGTACGTATGGTTCTGCTGGTTTGAATAGGTCTTGAACTCCGCCAATGTTAAGCATATAAACTGCCACTAATCCTGCTACAATTAAAATTGCCATTCCGCCTTTTATTTGACCTTTCTTATTTTTTATTTTCATATTTTTTGGTTTCCTAATTTAATTAATATTCATTCCATAAACAAAAAACAAATACTATCATGGTGGGCTTTTGAGAAATATTTAGGATTAGAAAAATTCTTATAAAAAGATTTTTCTTGGGCTTTTGGGCTTTTTAGAAAGTCAAGCATTGTTGCTTACTTTATGAATGCTTTTAAGGAGCATAAAAGATTATTTAAATGTTTCTATTTAATTCTAAATGGTGTTTCTTACATAATGGGATTAAAAATTTACAATATTCTACTAATAACCTATCAAATTCTTTTTTTGTTGGGTTATGATTTCTTGCTCTTGGGAGATTATCATAAATTTTATGATGTATTTCTTCCATAGGTTTCCCACATATCTTACATTTTTTTCCAATTATTTTTATTATTTTATTTCTATGCTTCCTAATAAAATCTCTCTCTTTCCACTTTTCTTTATTTCTCTGATAAGATCTTTTCATTAATTCTTTGAATCTTTCTGGTTTATTTTTTCTAAATTTATCACAAGCCTTTTTCTTAATCTCCTTCTTTCTTTTAGGATTTTGTTTTTCCCATCTTCTTGCTCTTTCAATATACTTTTGTTTATTTTTTAAATAGTTGCTGTGGGCTGTCTGTTTTCTTCTTCCAGAATTTTTTCTTTGCCATTTCATTGCTCTTTCAATATACTCTTTTTTGTATTTCAAATAATATTTGTGAATTTTTTGTTTATGCTTTAAATAAAAATTATGATCCCCACATTTAATAGAACAATATTTTATTTGTTTTCCTTTCAATTCTTTTCCGCAGACTAAACAAGTTAACATAATATTACATATAGAATTTAGTTAATAAATGTTTGCTTTTTTGGAGCTTTGCATAAAATCCACAAAACACAAAATTTTTAAATGTATTTTTCTTATTTTTTAAGTATTTAATTAAAAAATTTCCCATAAGCCCAAGAAAATTTTCCCATAAGCCCAACATTAAAATGAAATATAGTATTATCCCAGAAATTTTAAATTTCCAGAAAGCCAAATTTCTAGATGAAAATAATATAGAAGTTTCAATTTGTAAAAAATCTCCTTTTAAATATATTTCTCCTTTTGAATCTCCTTATATTATTATAGACACTTTTGCTTCAAAAACAGCAAGACCTGAAGAATTAGTTAGTATTGAAATAGATGAATTAAAAAGATTAGGATTTATGATAACTACAATAGAAGCTGGAAGAAATCGGTGGTTTCATAGTCAAAGAGTTATTTATAGAATAGAATCTATTTCTAATCCTTCTCCAAATTCAAAGAGAATCAAGAAAATCCCAAACTATCATAAAATCCAAATGGACAAAGCAAATAATAAAATAAGACTTGTTGGACTTAATGCCGGATGGCCAAGAAGAGGAAATGGAGGTCCATGGATTCAGACTAAAAAATAAAATGGTAACAAATAATGAACTGATGGTAAGAGCTTTCGGGATGGGTATGGTTAACCCCCAAACTAGATTTAAAAAATTAATAATAAAAGATATTCCGATGATGGTAACTCAAAATGAACAAATACTTTGTATCCCCAATGTTTCTGAAGCAAAACATATTGGAATTACGGGGCAAACCGGAACTTGTAAAAGTCTTCTATTAAATGCTCTTTTGAGTTGGGAGTATTGGCTTATGGAACGGGCTTGTATAAATCTAAATGATTTTCAAAAAGAAACCTTTGAACAGAGTCTTCCAACCGATTCTTTTTTACATGTTTTAAAAAAAATAAATATTGAACCTTGCCCTACTCCTATGATTTATGTTTTCACTTCTACAGAAACATTACAAATTGAAAAAAAAGATAGAAGATTTCCATTTATAAAAATGACTTTACCTATTGAAGAAGTAATCAAAAATATAGAGTACTACCATAAACTTGATAAAAGTAAAGTTTACCTTGGAAATTTGATGGAAGAATTAGTAGAATGTAATTCAATTGGAGAGATAAGGGCTGTTATCGAAGAAAATATTCCAGAAAAACATACTATGATGAAATATAAATTAATGAATATTTTTGAATCATTATTTAATAATAATATGTTAAATGTTTCTGTTCCTGATGCTCCTGCTTTTTTAGAATATGAAAATAAATACAAAGAAAGATATTACAACTTTACTATTCAAACTTTACTTAGAGCTGGATTAGTTCCTAGCATTCAAACTTCTGATCTAAGAAATCAAGAATATTTTTCAGCTTATATGTCATTTTTAGTTTCATCTATTTATAAAGATCAATTTAATGATCCATATTTTAAGGACAAAACTATTGCTCTCTTTGTAGATGAGATAGACAAACTCTTTTTAGGTCATAATGGTGAAATTATTAAAAAATCATTAAGTTTAATTGGTACAAATGGGCGTGCAGCTAGAATTTGTTTAAATTGGAGTACACAACATTATGGAAAAGTCCCTGATCAAATTAGAGGAAACACAAAATATTTATTTGTCTCTAGAAAATCGCATGCAAAAGAAGTTGGAGAAATAAAACGGGATTTTGATATTCCAAAAAATATGGAAAAAGATATTTTAAATTTGAAGACAGACTCTAAAAAAGGAGTATTTGAAATTGTTGCCCTTACGACAGAAAGATTTGTTCTTTATGATATGACAACTGGGAAAAAAACATATAGTTCCGAAGCACACAAAGGATATTTAATTCCTCCAATTGCTATGCATCATAGACCAGATAATCCAATTTAAAATACCATATAAAGATAAAAAAATGACATTTAATAAAAAAGAATATAATAAAAAATATAGAGAAAATCATAGAGAAGAATTAAAGAATTATTTAAAAAAATGGGAAAAAAATAATCCGGAAAAAGTTAAAAGATATAGAAAAAAACACTATCTAAAAAATAAAGAAAAAATTAATAAAAAACATAAAGAATATTATCAGAATAATAAAATTAAAAGAAATAAAAAGATAGATGAATGGCAAAGAAAAAACCCAAAAAAAGTGAAAAAATATATGAAAAAATATTGTCAAAAAAATAAAGGAAAAAGAACTAAAAAAAGTAGAGAATATTATCAGGAAAACAAGAATAATCTTGGATATAAATTAAAAAAAAATAAATATCGAAGAAAGAAATACCAAATTGATAAGAATTTTAATATCATGGATAAATTAAGAAGAAGAATTAATTATGCACTAACTAAATACACAGAAACAGGTAAAATAATGACTTCCAAACAATATGGAATTAGTTATAAAGCAATTATAGAATATTTAGAACCCTTCCCAGAAGATTATTTAATCTCAAAAAGTAAATACCACATACACCACAACAAACCTTTATTTACTTTTGATTTTATCAATCCTGATGGTTCTACTAATTTAGAGGAAGTTAAAAAAGCATGGAAACCTGACAATCTTAAATTAGTTACTCAAGAAGAACATAAAAAAATACATAGAAAATTAAATCATATGGAATTAAAAAATGAAATACTTAATTAAATTAAATAAGGAGATAAATCTTATGAAATACAGTGTAATTTTAATGCTTTTGTTATTAAGTATGCCTTTGATTTTTGCAGATCTTACCCCAGCCAAAACTTCAATTACAATAAAAATTTATAATAATACCATAGAATTCATTAGTGAATATGGTGAATTAAATAATTGGACAGGAACTTTTAACATAGTAGAATATTTTAATAATTCTGAAATAACTTCAAATGGTTCAGTAAAAGGATATAGTAAAACATTTGATTTCATTTTTATAAAAGAAGACACTATAGAAAATATAGATTTTTTTAGTGAATGGAAAGATTGTGAAGTAGAAAAAGGAAAAGTTGATACTGGTTATTCTACTTGTGCTGTTACAAGAGACGAATGTCTTAGTACTTATGAAGGAGAAAATGCTACCACTAATAAAGAAGAATTAGATGCTTGTAATTTGAGAAACCAACAAAAAGATATAGAGATCCAAGGACAACAAACCACAATTGGAAATTTAGAAGAAGAAGAAGAAAGTACAAAAAATTTAAAATGGATTTATGCAGTAGTTGCAGCTATTCTTGGGATTGTTGGTTGCTTAGTTTATTGTGGAAAAATTGGAAAAGGTATGGTAAAAGACAAATCTGAAGATGAATTTAATAAAAGGCAATCAGGATAAATTAAATAGGAAAAATAAAAATGGGAGAACAAGCAATTTATGAAATAGGAAAACTAATTCATGTTTTAAGAAAGTGGAACTTTAAGAAATTGACTGCAAAAGAAATTATGAATAGTTATGAGTATAAAATGTTTAAAGAAGAATATCCGGAATTATGTAAATTAGCAGAGGAGGAAAGTTAAATTTGGCAGACAAACCACAAGAAGAGATATCAGCACAACCAGAATATTCTATTTTAGAGTTTGGTGATGGATATATAGCACTTATACAAGGGGCTGTGGAAGGAACTGATGAAGAAGGAAAAAAGATAGTTGATTTTATAATCAAGCCAAGTAACTTACTA
This sequence comes from archaeon, assembly GCA_030620045.1. Taxonomy (GTDB): domain Archaea; phylum Nanobdellota; class Nanobdellia; order Pacearchaeales; family GW2011-AR1; genus JAUXAD01. The sequence goes on along the minus strand of JAUXAD010000011.1, from coordinate 12,266 downwards.
CGAAAAAGATATGATATAAAAGATAGTATGTTAGATCAAAATAGAAACATGCCTTTTAAAGCATATAGAAAAGATTTAATTCCAATAAATCAGTTTGATGATGCAAATAGAAAATGGCTTTATATTAAAACTTTTAATCATGATGAAACAGAAATAAGTAAAATAGCATGGAGTTTAAGAGAAAGGTTAGCAGAACAAGAAAAAAGAGTTATAGTTTTAGAAGGAGAACTTATCTGGCAATCAGAACAATTACAACTCGCAAAAACAAATCCTGCTGAGTTTGTATCTCAAGGAGCAGAGGTATTTGAAAAAGTATTTTCTAGAACAGTAGATATGTTAAAAGGAAAAAGGGAGAAGGATGAATAATGGTAAACGATGAATCTGAAATTAGTGATATAAATACAAAAGAAATAGAACCAATTTACAATGGAGACTTAGATTCTGAAACAATAAAAAAGAAACCTATTCTAAAACCAATAGCAGAAATGAATAATAGTCATATGAATTTTGAATTATTAATTAACAGAGCATTATACGAATATACACAAGACAAAAAGGCTATAGATGAAATGATTAAAATAAATCCAAAATATTCAGAAACAATAATATTAAGTAAAATCCAAAGTATATTAGGTTATGTAAAACAGATAATTCATAGTCAAAATCTAGAAAAGGAAAATATGAAAAATACTATTAATAAAATGATAAAGATAGCTGAACAAGATTATGGCCTCTTAGAAGAAGAATCTGAAGAAGAACCAAGAATAATAAAGAAAGAAGAAGCTGAATCTAAAGAAGAACCAAGAATAATAAAGAAAGAAGAAGCTGAATCTGAAGAAGAACCAAGAATAATAAAGAAAGAAGAAGCTGAATCTAAAGAAGAACCAAGAATAATAAAGAAAGAAGAAGCTGAATCTGAAGAAGAAGATAAAGATTCAGAAGAAGAAAATAAAGATAAAAAAAAGGAAGAAGAACCAAAAGAATTTTATTCAGACCTATTAGAAAAAAACATTCCAATTCCTGATGAAAATGAAGAAGAATCTATTCCAATTCCTAAAAGATGAAAAATAAAAAAGCTGAAGAAGTTATAAAAAGATTACAAGAAGAAAATGAAACTTTTAGAGTTAGAGTACTTGGAGGCAGGCAGAATGAAGAAAATGCTTTTGCTATATTTTTAAATTGTAGGGATGGATTTGGTTCAACTGAAAAAGGGACTTATTGGGGAATAAGTAAAAAAACAATTGAACTATTAAAAGAGGCAGAAATTAAATTTAAGATATTGAAATGACAAACAAAAGTGAATATACTAAAGACGGAGAAGTATACAAAGAAATTTTTGAAGAGAAAGGGGATACAAATACAGAAGAAGAAACAAATGTTGTAAAAATTGCTGGAAGAAGAATAGAAGTATATAACCAAACAATTTTAAGTAAGTTTCAAAAATTCGATCAAATAGAAATTTGGGTTTTTGATACTTATTTAGAAAGAGCCTTGCATATAATAAAACAATGGGAAGCTCTTGGAATTACTCCTGAAAAAGGTTATCCTATAAGATTTGAAAAAAGAGAAGAAGATATAATTACAAGAGAAGGTAAAAAATTTACAAAACCAGTAAATAGAATAACTTTGACAAAACAACCTGATCAGTTTCGATTTACCAAAATTTGAAAATGGAAAAAAGGGATTCTTATGAAGATTTTACAAATTGGGAAAAGAAAAAGAATAGCAAGTGGGCTAAAATTTCTAAACAGATTAAACCAATTCATGTAATCGGAGTTTTCCTTTTAATTTTTTTAGGGCAATATTGGGTTTCTACAGGAAAAATTCAAGGGGGTTATTTCTGGGGAATTGTTATTGCTTTTGGAATTTTATTTTTATTTTTAATTTATAGGGAAACAAATGAACATAAATTAATCCCAGAACATATAATTAAACAAATAGCCTATGATGCTCTTGAAAAAAAAAGAATTAGGGGTGTAGAAATTCCTTTTGATGCAAAAATAAGAGTTATGTTACCCGGTGAAGGAATTCATGAACAAGATTTGATTTCAAGAACCTCTGGAATAATTAGAAGGGATGTTGGTTTTGAAGTTATAAGAAAAGGTTATAGAAAAAAAGGAGTTATTGGAGTTCATCCTTTTAATGGGACGATTTTAGGGATTAGGTGGCAACTATTAGGATATGATGGGACACAGAGCAAGGATCGAGTCATAATTCCTGTTAATCTTTTGGAAAAATAAAAAAATTCTAATTTTTAATTTTTACCAAAAGATTTAAATACTATAAATACTCATAATATTTATGAGAAACAGAATAATTTTAAGAGTTTATGAAAATAAAATATCTAAACAAAAGCTTGTTACTATTCCTAAGAAAATTAAAAAAATAAAAGAAGGAGATTTCATAGAAATTAAGAAAGTTAAAATAAGATGATCCCAGAAAAAATAATAAAGTTATATCAAGAAGAAAAAAAGTCTATAAAAGAAATAGCTAAAATTATTAAATGTAGACGTGGAAAAATATCTAAAATTTTAAGAGAAAATAATATCCCTCTTTCAAATAGAAGGGGTAATAGATTTTGGATATATAAACATCAAAAAGAGATAGTTGACTTATATGTACAGAAAAATAAATCAACTATAGAAATTGCTAATATCTTTAAATGTAGTTTAAAACCAATAAGAAGAATACTTAAAGAAAATAATGTTAAAATGCGAACAGATGCCGGACATTTTAAATTTAGAAATAAAATTGGTGCTTTAAATAAGAATAATAAATTAAGACAACAAAAAAGAAAGATTATAAAATATTATGAAAAAGATATGAAAACTATCAGAGAAATTGCAAATATTTTTAATTGTGGCACAAAGGTTATTTCTAATATGTTAAAAGAAAATAATACAAAAACATTTAGAAATAAAGACAAGATATCTATTGAATATATAAGAACAGAGTTTAAAAAAGGGAGATTTTTGACAGAAATTGGTGATGATTATAATGTTGGAGACTGGGTTTTAAGAAAGAGATTAAAAAAATACTATGTTAAATTAGTGTATAATAAATTACATTCTAAGAGAAAATCAGAAAGGATGAGAATAATAAGAAAGAATATAATATTCCCTGTAAAAGATACAAAAATAGAGGTAAAAATTCAAAACTTTCTTAAACAATTAGAAATAGAATTTTTTCCACATCAATATATGAAAATTGAACATGGTTATCAATGCGACATTTTTATCCCTTCAATAAATTTAATTTTAGAAACAGATGGGGATTATTGGCATGGAAATAAAGAGATGTTTGATGATGAAAAATTAACAGAAAGAATAATTAAACAAAGAGAATTAGATAAAATAAGAACACAAGAACTATTGGAAAAAGGGCATAATGTAATTAGAATTTGGGAGAATGACATAAATAAAATGAGTTTAAATGATTTTAAAAACAGGTTATCTATTTATAAAATTCAAAATAAAATTTTATAACGAGGCACATTTGGGATTGAGCACACTATACTTTCTTTTGTCATTGGAGGATCTAAGAAATCATTATTATCTCCTTTTGTAAGTATTACTTCAGAATTAATCGCTACAATCCTATGAGTAATTCCATGGAACTGCCCATTTATTTCTGCAAAAAAGAATACAATATCTCCAACTACATAACTTTCTTTCTTTACACATAAACACCTAGAATTATCTTGTATTGTCGGACTCATTGAGGTCCCTTTCACATTTAATTGCACTGCAATAATCTCCCTTATTTCTGATGTTTCTTTTTGTGTATAAAGAGCATCTCCCACACAAAATTGTTCTTCTGCAATTTTACAATAAGGTACAGGGTTTACAAAATAGAATATTAATAAAATTAATCCACCATAAATAAAAATCCTATTATCCATAAAAAATAGATGTATTGAAGATATTTATATTTATTGGTTTGATTCCTTAGAAATTGTAATCTCTATTGTAGAAACACTGATTGCTCTTTCCTTTCCATCTTCGTCCTTTCTATTAAACTTTTTACTACCTATCTCTATATTTTTTACATTAACTTTATTAGTCCCTTCTAAAAATTTATGTCTTGCTACTTCCACCACATCAATTGCTTTTGAGGTAAATTTTCCTCTTGCAACAATTTTTACTTCGTTTGATTTTTTTGTTGTAACTTGCATAACCACAGCAGTGACATAATTCATAAATGGCTTCGTCCCTATGAAAATAGTGTTATCATCTATTTTTCCTTTATTTGTTTTGTTTTCTTGTTCAGTTTCTGGCATTTTTTAACCTCCTGTTCTCTATTTAATTCATTCTTTTTTCATTGCAGTAACAATAAGTGCTATTCCGGATATAATTAATACTACAAATAAAATATAAAACATAACTCTATAAACTTTCAATTCTCCAATTTCTTCCCTACAATTATCTCTTTCTTCAGCTAATACTTCATTGAATCCTTTTACTAAATTAAAAGCCTCCCCACAATTTACTTTTTCTCGAAAATCTTCTAATAAATCATTATAAATATCTAAGCAGATTATTAATTCTTCACTACAATTTGCTTGTTTATCAATTGTCTCATTCATGATTATAGTTTCATTTGTAGTCAAATTTTCTGCCGAAATCAAGGAAATTGCTCCCAAAAGTATACAAAGTAGTATAGTATACAAAATTGTCTTGTTTCTCATTTTAGTTATTATTGAATTTACTATAAAAAAATAAAATAAAAAGATAAAAAAATTAAATTATTTATTCTTCTTCTGAACTTTCTTCCTTTTCGCTTTCTTCTTCTGAATCTTTATCTTCTTCTTCCTTAGATTCATCTTCTTCTTCAGTTTTTTCTTCGTCTTCTGTCATTTTTTACCTCCTGTAATTTAATTATCTATGTGGAAAAGATATAAAATCTTTCTCATTTTTCTTTTAAAGTCTCCATTAATTTCTTATTCGCTCCCTTAAACCAAAATTCACCTATAATTTTTGTGTTTTTATTAGGTTTCCTTATACATTTTATATATTCCCAACCATCTCCAGTAATTTTTATGCCAATTGCAAGATTTTTATTTATATTCATCTTATTTTACCCTCATCATTTAACTTTTTAAATCTATCCTCTTCATCTAAAAATTCTTCCGGGATATCCTGAGTGGAAGAAGGTACCTCTTCGGCTTTAGTTTCTTCTTTTTTCTCAATATTTTTTCTTCTTCCAAAAACAATACCAAAATAAATTGATGCTATTATGAGAACAAATAGTGATATATTTTTAATATTTATATTTTTATATTGAAACTCCACAATTATTAATACAAAACAAGCAGCTATTACAATAAATGCTACTAACATTTTTAGATTATTCTTTAGGTTTTTTTTCATTTTTCCTTTTTTTTGACAATATCGTAAAGAAAAGAAAGGAATCCACAAAAACAAATTAGTAGAAGTACTGAATGAATAATATAACCAGGAATAGTCTCTGTTCCAATCAAATTGTATATACATACAACCATTCCTAAAAATGTCAAAATCAATCCAGAAAAGTTCCTCACTTTCTTAGTAACCATAATGAACTAAAGTAAATTTAAGTATTTAAATGTTTTGATTTATTTTTGAATACCCATAATAAAGATCCAAAAAAACTAAAAGGAATACTCACTGCTATTCCTGTGATAACAGCCATATTTGCTTGTAATACTCCCTCTCCAAGTAAATTTCTCATTAATATACTCACAAGAAGATTTATTCCTTGTGAAATAAAATAAACAATCCCATATTTCCATACTTGCTTTTTGATTGGAATTTTTCTTGCTTTAAAAGTTAGATTTCTATTCACACTAAAATTATAAATTATTGAAAGCGACATAGATAAAAGAACACAGACAACAAAATCTAAACCAAACCAAAAAAAAATATTAAAAAAAATTAATCCGAGTAACGCACTTGTTCCACCAACAAAACAAAATTTTATAAATTTCCAAATTTTTTCTTTTTTCATTTTAACAATCATTCTATTAATGCTTTTTCAATTTCTTCTTCTGTTAAATTATAGCAAATTCCTAAATCTCTTATGCAATCATTAAGCATTATTAATGTAAAATTTGCAAATAATATTTCTGTTTTACAATCTTCTTTACATTCACAAGGTTTACAAATATCACAATCTTTAGGAACAAAAATGAATGCAATAAAAAGTGTAAGTATCAAACTACAAAAAATTACAATTTTAACATTTTTTCCAATTTCAATTTTCATTTTTTTGATTAATAATTCTTAAAAAACTCATCTACACAGTCACACATATAATCCATTTTCTCTTTTGTCAACCCGGGGTAAACTCCAATAAAAAAAGTATTTTCTAATACTCTATCCGTATTTTCTAAGTTTCCCACAATTCTTCTTTCTATATTTGAAAATCCTGGCTGTCTTAATATATTCCCTCCAAATAACATTCTTGTTTCAATTTTTTTACCTTCTAAATATTCTACAATATCTCTTCTATTAAATTTAGCATCTTCTTTTATTGTAATAGGAAATGCAAACCAAGAAACATCTGCTTTTTTAGACCAAGTAGGTAAAATTATTTCATCTTTATATTTTTCAAATGTTCCATAAAGCCTTTGAAAGTTTTCTTTTCTCTTTTTAATAAACTCTTGAAGTTTATCCATCTGTTCTGAACCTATAGCACATTGCAAATCAAGAGGTTTAAGATTATATCCTATATTACTATATACATATTTGTGATCATATCCATCTGGTAATTGAGGAAATTTATGCTCAAATCTTCTCCCACAAGCACCTTTAGGATTTTCCTCTCCAGTTTTACAAAAACAATCTCTACCCCAATCTCTTAATGACAAGACAGCACGGGCAATTTTTGGATTATTTGTAGCCAAAGCTCCCCCCTCTCCCATTGTTATGTGATGAGGTGCATAGAAACTATATGTAGAAATATCTCCAAATCTTCCGACTAATTTCCCATTATACTTTGAGCCTAAAGCATCACACACATCTTCAATAACATATAAATTATATTTTTTTGCTATCTCCATAATTTTATCCATATTCGCAGGATTGCCTAAAGTATGTGCAAAAAATATTGCTCTTGTTTTATCACTTACTGCTTCTTCGATCATGTCTGCTTTAATATTATAATCTCCAAGATTAACATCCACAAAAACAGGAACTAAATTGTTTTGAACTATGGGAGCAATCGTTGTTGGGAATGCTGCTGCTATAGTAATTATTTCATCACCTTTTTTTAAGGGATTGTCTATTGTCGGGGAGCAAAGCGCACTAACAGCCAATAGATTTGCTGAAGAACCAGAATTACAAGGGATTATTTTTTCTAAACCTAAATACTCAGAAAACTTTTTTTCAAATTGTTTTCCTTTTTCTCCAAGAGTAAGCCAAAAATCTACTGAATTATCTACAAGAGCCTGCATTTCTCTTTCATCATAAACTCTTCCAGAATAATTCACTCTGCTTTCCCCAGGAATAAATTTCTCTTCTTTTTTTCTTAAATCATAAATATCTTTAACTTTTTCTGAGATTTCTTTCCTTAGTTGTTTTTCTTTTTCATCCATTTCTATATTTTGAGGCATTCCACTTTGGGAGCATTTTTTGTTGAGGATCAATAACTAACTCACAGAAAACCGGGTCTGAAGAATTTAATATTCTTTCTAATTTGTATAAATCATTTTTATTCCTTATTTTCTCATATTTAATGCCAAATCCCTTAATTAGATTCTTCCAATTAGGAACACTTACTCCTGATTCAGCATCGGCTGCAAAAACTTTTCCAAAATAATTCTTCATTGTATTTCTAATAGAATAATAAACTCCATTATTAAACAAAAAAATCTTTAATGGAAGCTTATTATGCTTCATTGTTTGTAATTCTTGAATGTTCATCATTATTGAGCCATCCCCCTCCATACAAATTATTGGGTTTTTGCCATTTGCAACACAAGCACCAATTGCCATTGGTAATCCCTTTCCCATCTCTCCAAAGGCAGTATTTGTTATTAACCTCTGCCTTCTACCCAACTTAATAGCCTGATGACTTGCCTCACATGCCATTCCATTTGTTGTTACTATTGGAAAACCACATTTACCATTAAGTCCTTTTTTAAAAAAGTCATAAACATCTAAATAACCTTTTTTTATTTCGTAATCAATTGTCTTCATTTTAACATCCCATCTTTGTAATTCTATATCCTGTTTGATCATATCTTCTAAAAAGTCTTTTGCATCTGCTGCTACTGATATGTCTGGTTTAAAATTAATCTTATCTAATTCTGCTTCATCGATATCAATCATAATTTTTTTAGCCCCTTTAACAAAATCCCCATAGTCAAATGATGTTTGTCTTATCTGCATTCTCGTTCCAAGTACTAGTAATAAATCACAATTGTCTACTGCATAATTAGCTGTTTCTGTTCCAGTCACTCCTTGCCTTCCAAGATAATAAGGATAGTCTTCATTTACCAGATCATCCCCACTCATAGCTGAAACAACATTAATCTTAGATTTCTCAAGAAATTTCCACAACAAATCACAAGCTCCTGCAAGTCTTACTCCCTGTCCAATAAGCATTAATGGTCTTTTAGCTTTATTCAATTCTCCAACTATTTCTTCAAAGGGAATTTTTGTTTTCTTTTTTTCTGGAATTAAATAACTTTCTAAATTTTCTTCTTGAATTTCTGAATTCTGAATATCTAAAGGAATATCAAGCCAAACAGGTCCAGGTTTACCTTCTTTTGCCAAATAGATAGCTTTCTCTAAATGATACTTTATTTTATTTGGATTCATTACTGTAACAGCATATTTTGTGATTGGTTTTACAATATCAATTATATTCAATTCTTGAGGTCCAATTTGTCTTAAGCCCCTTTTCTTATCCTCTTCTTTTAACATGGTTTCTATTCTTACTTGCCCAGAAATTATCATTATGGGAATGCCATCAATCCAACTTGCAGCAACACCAGTAATAGCATTTGTTCCTCCAGGCCCTGTTGTAACACATGCAACACCAATATCATTTTTTAATCTAGCATATCCTTCTGCAGCTAAAGCACATGCTTGTTCATGATGACAACAATAACTGCTTAAATTAGATCTTCCAATAGAATCTACCAAATGCATCACGCCTCCACCAGAAACTAAAAAAATACTATCAGTTTTTTCTTCAAGAAAATTCACAATGTAATCACTAAGCTTTATCATCCAAATCCTCCATCAATAAATCTTCCTTATCGAATACTTCATTATAAGGCACTGGAAGTGACTTACCATAAATCCTTCCTTCTACATATTTCTTAATAAAATTTCTATCTTCAGCAATGAGGCAAGTATCAACATGTTTCCCAAAATATTTTATATTTAATCCTCTTTTAATAATCTTTTCCAAAGGCTCTTTAAAGACATTTCCAATAGATACGTGAATATATGGGCAAGGCAATACATCACCATATTGTGTTACAGATATCATTCCTTTAACTGCAATACAACCCATATCAAGACCATAAGCAGAAGTTAAATGTGTAAAGACCTTATATTTTTTTTCAAGTTCTTCCATATATTTCATATCTTTTTTATTAACAAGAACATCAAAATTTCCTTCCCATGAACCAACTGGCTTTGCATAACTTACAAATACTCCTACTCCTTTTTTGTTAAAATATTTAATGAATTTAATAAATTCATCTGAATGGAGTCTTTGTTTTGTAACTACTGTTTGAACAAAAATACTTAAGTCTGCATCTATAGCTGCATCTACTGCTTTCATTGCTCTCTCATGTGATCCTTTAGCATTTCTAAAATTATCATGCTCATAAGCATCTAAGCTGTCTATACTCAATTGAATTCTATCAACACCTATGCTCTTTAAATGTCTAGCTTTTTCTTCATTAAAAAGCCATCCATTTGTGTCACAATTTATATAGAACTTTTTAGGATCAATGGCTGCTACCAATCCATCTAAATCTTTAAACACTAATGGCTCTCCACCAGTAATTACAAAACGAGCAAGCCCCATCTCATCTGCTTGGCGTGCAAGATCTTTTACATCTTCCATAGTAAATTGTCTACCTTCTTTTTTTCCTTGAAACCTTTTTACAGAACAATTTCCTACAGAGATTGAATCACATAAATAAGAATGGTCTTCTTCAACTTCTAAATTATAAACTTTTTTAATATCTTCTATTTTATTTATTTTATCTACTTTTACATAAATATAGTTTTTAGTAAATTTAATGTTTTTTAATATATAATTATGAAATTTTGATGTGTATTTTGGATTTAATTTTTTATTTAAAAAATCGTTTACTTTATTACAGGCAATTGAAATAGTCCAAACATCGTGATTTCCCTTAATTAATCTTCCTTGATAATAATTATCTTTTTTAATTCTCTTTTGTAATGAAAATTTATAACCAAGTTGTAGTAATAAAAAGGCTACTTCCTTTACTAGCTGTTCAGATACTGTTGTAAATTTAAGATATTCATTTTTTTGATAAATAAAAATACTTCCATCTCCATTAAATAGCCCTCTTAAATAATCAAAAATAATACTTGGATTTGATTGAAAAACAAAATTTGGGACATGTTTATTTGGTGACTTAGAACCACAAAGTTCTTTAAATAATAATGAAAGTGTTGAATGATGAATAATTAGTCTAACTGTATTACATTTATTGTCTTCTTCGAGATGGGGTTCTATATTAAATAAAGACAAAAAAAGATTACTCACTTCATTAATATAATCTACTTCATGTTTGCCAAAGGTTATCTTTAAACAATAAGAATTAGGTCTTCTTTTCCTTTTAATACAACATCCTTCTGCTGCATAATAACCTAAAAGTTTACTAAATCCACTCATATCATTAATAAATCTTGGCAAGGATTTTTGCATATAAATATATTTAACTCTTGTTTTAGTCTTTTTTAATTTAACTTTCTTAAATTGATTCCTGCTTAAATTATTTTTCTTAATTAGTCCTCTAATTTTCCTAACATATGCTGGATGTAAATTCAACTTTTTCCCTAAAACCTTGCTATTCAAAGATAAATTATTTAATAAGTATTCATATTTTTGTTGATTTAATTTATTAAAGGGGATTTTAAAATTGTTTAATTCTTTAGGTAAAATTTCAGACAAATCCAATTTAGATAAATTCTTAAACTTAATTTTTGGAATAACTAAATAATCTCCTTTTCTAACAAACTTTACTTCTTTTTTTATTACTCCATTGGCTGTTCTAATAAATATTTTGTGATTTCCTGTTAAATTAATTGGAGAAAGATTGTGTGGTTTTATTTGTATTAATGGTTCTGAATTTTCATGTTTAAAGATGTTAACTACTTTCCTCATATTTCCTTTATGACTTAATACTTCTTCCCCAAATTGAACTTCTTTAATTTTTTTAAATCCTTCTCCTGTTAAAACTAATGAATTTCCATCTAAACAATGCTGGCAATGAAAATTGCAAGCATAATTATATTGAAATTGTATAATGGCGATACTTTCTCCTCTTCTAATCTTTTCACCCAATTTAATCATCTTTTCATAAACATAAGGTTTTTCCTCTTTTAGCTTGTTTCTCTTTTCTACCTCATTTTGTTTTATTTTACTTTGATTTGTCATTTTTATCTATACTTCTTATATTCTAAAGGTTTTTTTATTTGAACGGCAGGCTCTATTTCAGGATCTCCGAAAGATCTTCCATTACAATAATCACAAACTTTAAGAAACTTTTTTTCTAATAAAAATTCTCTAATTTTATTTTTCATCTTCATAACATCTATACTTTCATCAAGGACATTTATATAATCGTCCTCAAAATTTGGAACTGCTTTGAGTCTATCAGCATTTGCAGAAAACGGACACCTATATAATTTCCCCTCTGATAAAGTAAAGGTATTCTTAGCACAGCAGTTTCTAAATATTTCTTTTTGTTGTTCAATGTCACGATAATGCTTCGATATCCTACTACAATCAGTCCACTCCTTGGCTTTTTGCACATAAAAAGAAATATCATTATTTGATAATTTTTGAGTTAATGTATCTAGATTCCTTGAAAGCGCACCATAATCTGTAATGAGAAGGAGGGTCTTATCATTTTTTAAACAATCCATTTTATCCTCTTTAGGAACTATTGTCCCATTTGTATAAATCACAATTTTTTTAACCTTAGGCTCATCAATCAATCTTTTTATTGTTAAATCAAAATCTTTATTCATAAAGGGCTCTCCACCTATAACTCGAAATTCATTAAC